>NZ_JBHVEE010000013.1:0-2677 GCF_042802415.1 Streptomyces sp. NPDC057486
AAGAGACAGGCCCCGGACCTGCGGTCCGCGGCTTCCCCCGGCCCCGCCCAGGTTCGTCCTCCGCCGCTGACTCCCGGCGGGACCGCATGCCCGCCTGGGCGCCTCCAGTCACGGTCACCGACCTGCCGACGGCGGTTGCCGCCTCGGTGTTGTGCCTGGGGGCCAGGGCAGCGACGGCGACATCGAGGCCGGATCTGCGGCCGCCCGGCGCGGACCGACCTGGACGTCGTGATCAGACGAGGTCGAACCGGTCGAGGTTCATCACCTTGTCCCACGCCGCAACGAAGTCGTTCACGAACTTCTTCTTCGCGTCATCGCCCGCGTAGACCTCCGCGACCGCGCGCAGCTCGGAGTTCGACCCGAAGACGAGGTCGGCGCGGCTGCCGGTCCACTTGACCTCGCCGGTGGCGGTGTCGCGACCCTCGAACGTGTTCGCGTCCTCGGACGTCGCCTTCCACGTCGTGCCCAGGTCGAGCAGGTTGGCGAAGAAGTCGTTGGTCAGAGACCCGGTGGTCGTGGTGAAGACGCCGAGCGGGGACTGCTGGTAGTTCGCGCCCAGGACACGGAGACCACCGACGAGGACCGTCATCTCGGGGGCGCTCAGCGTCAGCAGGTTCGCCCGGTCGATCAGCAGGTATTCGGCCGGCAGCCGGTTGCCCTTCCCGAGGTAGTTGCGGAACCCGTCGGCGGTCGGCTCGAGCGCGGCGAACGACTCCACGTCGGTCTGCTCCTGCGACGCGTCCACGCGGCCCGGTGTGAAGGGCACCTCGACGTCGAAGCCGGCGTCCTTGGCGGCCTGCTCGACGGCCGCACCACCGGCGAGCACGATCAGATCGGCGAGCGAGACCTGCTTGCCGCCGGACTGGGCGGCGTTGAAGGACTCCTGGATCCCCTCCAGGGTGCGCAGCACCGCCGCCAGCTGGTCGGGATCGTTGACCGCCCACCCGCTCTGCGGCTGGAGGCGGATGCGCGCGCCGTTGGCGCCGCCGCGCTTGTCGCTGCCGCGGAAGGACGAGGCCGACGCCCACGCGGTGGACACGAGCTGGGACACCGACAGATCAGAGGCGAGGATCCGGCCCTTGAGGGCGGCGATGTCCTCGGCGTCGATGAGCTCGTGCGTCACCGCGGGAAGGGCGTCCTGCCACAGCAGCGTCTCGGCCGGAACCTCCGGGCCGAGGTAGCGCACGATCGGGCCCATGTCCCGGTGCGTCAGCTTGAACCACGCCCGGGCGAAGGCGTCCGCGAACTCGTCGGGGTTCTGCAGGAAGCGTCGCGAGATCTGCTCGTAGGCCGGGTCGAACCGGAGCGAGAGGTCGGTCGTCAGCATCGTCGGGGCGTGGCTCTTCGACGAGTCGTGGGCGTCGGGGACCGTGCCCGCCCCGGCACTGTCCTTCGGCCTCCACTGGTGCGCACCGGCGGGGCTCTGGAACAGCTCCCACTCGTAGCCGAACAGAATCTCGAAGAAGCTGTTGTCCCAGGTCACCGGGGTGTTCGTCCACGTACCCTCGAGACCGCTGGTGATCGTGTCGCCACCCTTGCCGGTGCCGAAGGAGTTCCTCCAGCCGAGGCCCTGCTCCTCGAGCGAGGCGCCCTCGGGGTCGGGGCCCACATTGTCCGCGGGGCCCGCACCGTGCGTCTTGCCGAAGGTGTGACCGCCCGCGATCAGGGCGACCGTCTCCTCGTCGTTCATCGCCATCCGGCGGAACGTCTCACGGATGTCGCGGGCCGCGGCGAGCGGGTCCGGATTGCCGTTCGGGCCCTCCGGGTTGACGTAGATGAGGCCCATCTGGACCGCGCCGAGGGGGTTCTCCAACTCGCGGTCGCCCGTGTAGCGCTCATCGCCGAGCCAGGTGGTCTCGGGCCCCCAGTAGACGTCCTCGTCGGGCTCCCACACGTCCGCACGACCGCCGCCGAAGCCGAAGGTCTTGAAGCCCATCGACTCCAGGGCCACGTTGCCGGCGAGGATCATGAGGTCGGCCCACGAGATGCTCTGGCCGTACTTCTTCTTGACCGGCCACAGCAGACGGCGGGCCTTGTCGAGGTTCCCGTTGTCCGGCCAGCTGTTGAGGGGGGCGAAGCGCTGCTGGCCGGCCCCGGCGCCGCCGCGGCCGTCGCTGATCCGGTAGGTGCCCGCGCTGTGCCACGCCATCCGGATCATGAACGGGCCGTAGTGACCGAAGTCGGCCGGCCACCAGTCCTGCGAGTGCGTCAGTACCTCTGCGATGTCCCGCTTCACGGCCGGAAGGTCGAGGCTCTTGAACGCCTCGGCGTAGTCGAACTCCTCGCCGAGTGGATTGGCCACGGCGGGGTTCTTGGCGAGGATCTTCAGGTTGAGCCGCTCCGGCCACCACTGGCGGTTTCCGCCGCCCTGAGTCGGGTGCGAGGCGCGCCCGTGCACGACCGGGCAACCACCTCCGCCCTCCGTTTTCGCGTCCACGACGATTGCATCATGGTTCTCAGACATGGGAATCCTTCCGTACTGGGCGGATCACGGTGTTCAGGAACTGCAGGCGGTCGAACAGTCGGAGTACAGGCTCCAGCAGATGACCTCGGCCCGTTGATCGAGCAGCCGTGGTCGTCGGACGGGGGGGAGGGCGGGGGGGGGGGGGGCCCCCCCCCCGGGGGGGGGGGGGGGGGGGGCCCCCCCCCCCCCCCCCCCCGGGGGGGGGGGGGGGGG
>NZ_JBHVEE010000013.1:2687-42388 GCF_042802415.1 Streptomyces sp. NPDC057486
GTCGCCGACCGCGCGGTTCGAGGTCGGCGACGACGCCGCACCACAGGCACACGACGTGGTGGTCGTTGTCCCCGAGGCGTCTCTCGAACCGGGCCGGACTGCCGAGCAGTTCGATGCGACGTACGAGCCCCGCCACGATGAGCACATGGAGGGCCTCACACGCGACGTCAAGGGAAATGGGGCCCACCGGTCGCACGCCCCGGAGGCGATCGCCTCGATGCCGAGGTGGCCACCGTCCCGGACGGTCTCGAGCAGCGCGACGCGGGCGGCCGTCACCACCCGCAGGCCGGCACCGCACAGCTCCTCGGCGGTGGTCCCGTCACTCTGTCTCCTGCCGTACTGGAGTCTTCCTGTCCCTGGGCTATTGCCGAAACCGATCCTACGATGGACAGAGTCTTAGTCAAGAAGCACGCCAAACCCATATCCGATCAGGGCCCGGACCTGCACTGGTAAATTCGGGCATCCCACCGAATCTGAATAGGTGAATCGATATGAGTGACCTGCTGGAGCGACTGCGAGGACGTGGCTGGCGGATGACCTCCCAGCGGCGTGTCGTTGCGGAGGTCCTCGACGGCGACCACGTGCATCTCACGGCCGACGAGGTGCACGCCCGCGCGGCGCAGCGGCTGCCCGAGATCTCCCGCGCGACCGTCTACAACACCCTGGGCGAGATGGTCTCCCTCGGCGAGGTCATAGAGGTCTCCACCGACGGACGCGCCAAGCGCTACGACCCCAACGCACACCAACCGCACCACCACTTGGTGTGCTCCGGCTGCGGCACCATCCGCGATGTCCACCCGACCGGCAATCCGCTGGCCGAACTCCCGGCGGTGGAACGGTTCGGCTTCACGGTGTCCGAGGTCGAGGTCACCTACCGCGGGCTGTGCCCGTCCTGCGCCCGACTCGACTCTGTCGGGGATCCGGAAGGCTGCAAGATCAACCACTGACCACCCGCCGGGATCGCAGCCGAGGAACTGATGAGCCGGTAACGGCACGGAGGGCCTCCCACCGCGCTGCGGTGGGAGGCCCTCCGTGCCACTGGACGCCGACGGTGCGTCAGCGAGACGAGTACCCGTCCCTCTCACTGTCGGCACGGCGACCGGACCTGTCCTCGGCCGCGCGTCCGCCCTCCTTCAGGGACCGCTCCTGCATGCGCCGGGCCTCCTCGTACAGCCTGCGGCGTTCCTTCGGATCGCTCGCCTGCTCGGCACGCTCATTCAGCTCACGGACCTTGTCCTGCGTCTGCCGCGCACGGCTGGCCTTGTCCTGCGTCTGCCGCGCACGGCTGGCGGACTCGTCTGCAATGCTCATCATCACTCCTGGGGAGGTGAGGGTGGGACACATCGCAGCCAACCAGCGCTCCCCCATTCGCGCACCCGGAAGGGTCACCCTGCGCAATCGCCACAGGCAGTCAGCCTTGATGGGGTCGCGTCACTCCGACGGCATCCCCCGCGATCCTTCGCCCACGAAAGCGGCGGCTGACCCGGCGGCCCGAACCT
This sequence comes from Streptomyces sp. NPDC057486, assembly GCF_042802415.1. Classification (NCBI taxonomy): domain Bacteria; kingdom Bacillati; phylum Actinomycetota; class Actinomycetes; order Kitasatosporales; family Streptomycetaceae; genus Streptomyces; species Streptomyces sp. NPDC057486. The sequence continues at coordinate 4,187 of NZ_JBHVEE010000013.1, forward strand.
GCGTATCCCGATCCTGGCGAACGGACGCGCCGGCTCGGTCCAGACCAAGGGCACCGGCCGGGTAGAGATCGACGGCTGCTGCCGCCGACCTTGTCGGTGTGGAACTGGGTGCACCGTCCAGGCGCAGGGCGCGGCCCAGGCCTGGACGCAGCGGGATGACGCTGCGGGACGACGTCGGATACCGGCTCGCACCGGCGACCCGGACGGCCTAAGGGCTGAGCGTCTTTCAGCCGGGCACGAAAGCGTCTTCTCGAAGTACGGTTGAGCCACCGCCGGAAAAGACCTGATAATCCATGTATGTGGGCAGCAGAATCAGCTGTTCGTTGCCCTTGACGCCGCCGGCATCGGTTTCTGGGCGGTCAGCCGATCGCAGAAGACACCTGCCTGCCGCGCCGGGGTGGCTTCAGGCTGTGCTGCCGGGCATCACCACTGCGGTGGGCGGAGGCGCAGTACGTGATGTGCTGCGGCGGGTGTCGGCAGTGTCCGGCGGCAATGGGCTCTGTGCAACGCCCCCATTGCGCTCGTACGCGGGGGCATGCACCGGAGGTAATGAAGCCCATGGACAGCAGCGTAACGACCGTTCTTGCCGGTCTGGACGGCATCCGGACCAGCGTGGAAGATCTCTACAAGGACCTCCACGCCCACCCGGAGCTCGGACTGCAGGAGCACCGCACGGCAGGGAAGGTCGCCCAGGCCCTGCGCGGATTCGGCTACGACGTGACCGAAGGCATCGGCACGACCGGTGTCATCGGCGTACTCACGCGGGGAAGCGGCCCAACCGTGATGCTCCGCGCGGACATGGATGCGCTGCCGGTGAAGGAGGACACCGGGCTGCCGTACGCGTCCACGGTCACCGCCACCGGTCGTGACGGCGTTGAGCAGCCTGTCATGCACGCCTGCGGCCATGACGTGCACGTTGCCTGCCTGGTCGGCTTCGCGCAGCTCATGGCCCGGTCCACCGACGCCTGGCAGGGCACCGTGGTGGTGCTGTTCCAGCCGTCGGAGGAGAACGGCGACGGCGCCCAGGCCATGATCGCCGACGGCCTGACCAGCAAGGCGCCCCAACCGGACGTTGTGCTGGCGCAGCACGTCCTGCCCTACCCAGCAGGCTACGTCGGAACCCGCGCCGGGTCGTTCCTGTCGGCTGCCGACAGCCTGCGCGTCACCTTGCACGGGCGCGGTGCGCACGGCTCGGCACCGCAGGCCGCTGTCGACCCGGTGATCATGGCGGCCATGAGCGTCATCCGCCTGCAAACGGTGGTCTCCCGCGAGCTGTCAGCCACCACCCCTGCCGTACTCACCGTCGGCAGCATTCAGTCAGGAACGGGGCCGAACGTCATCCCCGACCGCGCCGTGCTCCAGCTCAACGTGCGTACCTATGACGCCGCCGTCCGCAAGCAGGTGCTTGCCGCGATCGAACGGATCGTGCGGGCGGAGGCCCAAGGCGCAAACGCCCCCAAGGAACCGGAGTTCGAACGCCTGTCGGCGTTCCCGCCCACGATCAACGACCAAGAGGCCACCGACACCGTCGCCCGCGCCTTCGCCGCATGCTTCGGCGACGACGCGCACACAGCCGAACTGCAAACGGCCAGCGAGGACATGAGCGTGATTCCCCACGCGTTCGGCGCCCCGTTCACCTACTGGTGCATCGGCGGCACCTCTCCCGACCTTTACGCCAGCGCTCAGAAAAAAGGCACGGTCTCCCAGGACATCCCGGTCAATCACAGCCCCGCCTTCGCCCCGGTGATGCAACCCACCCTCGATACCGGCATCAAGGCCCTCACTGCCTCCGCCCTCGCGTGGCTGGCTCCCTCCAGTAGATGAGTGAGTCCAAGGGGTCGGCTGCGGAGATGGCGCCAGGGCACCCCATGTCAGTGTGTGACGACCAGAATGGACGCCCTGGATTTCTGCCAAACAAGTGGTGTCACTCAGGTTTTTGGAGTTACTGACGGACTACGGAAAGGCGGCCGTCGAAAGTGAGCCTTTCCCGGTGAGCGGTCATGGCTGTGTGATGTGACGTCCACCGATAAAGTGGCCATGCGCAGCGATAGGTGGCCACGTGCTCCTCGCCGGTCATCCGACCTGCAAGTTTGTCGGCGGAGCCCCACGGGCTCGCGCAGGCCGCCGCGGTCAGCAGCGTTCGGACCGATGATTTTCTGCGCGCCACAGCGTCCGAGGAGCGCGGACGGTCGCTTCTCCCGCCGAATCTGCCATCGAGGTCGAAGAGAGAGTTGGTGTGCGATGAAGCTGGTTGTGCAGGAGTTCCTGACGCTCGACGGTGTCTCCCAGGGGCCGGGGTCCCCGGACGAGGACACCAGCGACGGGTTCACGCGCGGTGGCTGGTTCGTGCCGCATCTGGACGAGGAGTTCGAGCGGCTGGTCGGCACCTGGCTCGGCGAGGCGGACGCGTTCCTGTTCGGCCGCCGTACCTACCAGAACTTCGCGCGGGACTGGCCGAAGATGACCGACCACCCCGCCGCCCGCATCTTGAACGGCCTGCCGAAGTACGTGGCCTCCCACAGCCTGACCCGGGCCGAGTGGAGTCCGACCACGATCCTGTCCGGCGACGTCCCCGCCCAGGTCGCCGAGCTGAAGCGGCAGCCCGGCCGGGAACTGCAGGTCCACGGCAGCGCCCAACTGGCCCAGTCCCTGCTGGCCGCCGGGCTGATCGACACTTTGCGGCTCGTGATCGCCCCGGTCGTGGTGGGCCAGGGCCGACGCCTGTTCCCGGACGGCGGCGCACCGGCCGGCCTGCGGCTGGTCACCCATCAGACGACTCCGGGCGGCCTGTCGGTGCACATCTTCGAATCGACGGGGCTTCCGGAGTACGGGACCTATGGGGCCGACGCGTAGGCCCCCGGTGCCGGACGGGCACCGACGGAAGTGATCGCCGGTCGGACTCCCTCACCCCGACTGGCGATCACTGATGATCCCATCTACACATTCCGCCGGAGTCGCGGATCCCGCGGCCCACGTGGCCAACTGTCCCTGGGCGAAGTGGCCAGGCGCGGTTGAGCACGGGTCCACGACCTGCGGTTCCGCGGCGGGGGCCGGCCACCTGTCGGAAGCGTGTCTTCACGCAACCTGCATGCGGTCACGCTGAGCGGTCACCGGTCACCGGTCACCGGTCACCGGTCACCGGGAAAGGCTCAGTGATGTCGAAGACGTTCAGGGCGGTCTTGAGTCGTCGGCGCCGTAGACCACGGCGAGGTGGGCCTGGACCTTTCCGGTCGTCAGGCCCTTCCCGGGAGCGGGACGACCATCTCATCCACGCCGGACAAGCGTTTCTGCCACTTGCGAACGATCTTCGGTTCGAAGCTGCCTACGGCACCGCCTCGGACGGCTCGACGGACTCGACCCCGGTCACGTCGCTGGTCGTCAACGCATCTTCCGTGACCGGGAGTTACACCGAACGTTCTCCAGTGCGGTTCAACTGCCGCAGCCCAGCCATGAGCCCTGTAGGCACCTGTCGCTTCAGGCCCCCACCAGCTCGGCCCTCGCCCAGAGGAGGTGTTCGGCGAACTCGGGGATGTCGTCGTCGGAGCATCGTGAGGTGGGCAATGCGATGCTGAATGCTGCGCGTTCTCCGTCGATCTCCCCCAGGGAAGCACCAAATGCGGCCACTCCGCTCTCGCTTTCCTCGAAGTTCATTCCAATTCGGTTTTGCCGTGTGCGCTCGAGTTCCGCGTGCAGTTGGTCAAGGTTGAACTGGCGGCCATGATCCCCCAAGAGTGCGACGTGATAACGAGCCTCGACTTCCTCACGTGGGAGTTCGGCCAGCATGGCCTTGCCCGCCGAAGTGAGGTGCGCGGGTAGGCGAACTCCGGTTCTGAGTCCCACGCGGAGGTGGCGGTTCGTGGCTTCGATGCCGTCGACATGATGAATCTCCGTGCCGACCAGGATGGCGAGGTGGACCGTTTCGCCGACGCGCTGGAAAAGCCGCTCCAGGACGTGGCGCGCCTTTGCTCGCAGTGGTGGGACGGCTCTGACCATTCCTGGCCGCAGGAATTCAGGGCCGGGCTCGTAGCGTTTGCGCTCTCCCTGCTGGGCGAACCCGTCCCCCACCAGGGTGGCCAGCAGGCGCTGGGCCGTGGAGGGGTTGACCTCGAGGGCGGCTGCCGCCTCGGTCACGCTGAGAGAGCCCTCTTCCCCGAGCAGCTTGAGCAGCACCAGGGCGCGATGGACAGCCTCGACTCGGACTCCGGTTTCATTGCGTATCACGCAATTATCGTATCGACTCTTGTGCATGACGCAAGGGGCTGATTGCATGCGATCCGCCGGGTGGCGACCGCCACTCCGCTTCACTGCGGGGTCGCCGGGAAGCAGCGTCAGCTGCTCCATGGCCGGCGGCGTCATCACACCCATCGAGCGCGCTCGACGTGCGCCCGGGACAGAGGAGTTCCGATGAGTCAGCCCCCTGCGAGACTCGTAAAGCGTCCACTCCGTCCAACCGCATCCGCCTCACCGCAAGCCAAAAGGGCCGTCGCGAGCGGGACCTTGGGTTCCGCGCTGGAGTGGTTCGACTTCGCGGTCTACGGCGCCATGTCGGCGACCGTCTTCCCGACACTGTTCTTCAACGAGATGTCCCCCGGCGTCGGGCTCCTCGCATCGTTCGCCACGTTCGGTGTCGGTTTCTTCGCCCGCCCTTTGGGCGGCATCGTGTTCGGACACCTGGGCGACCGCATCGGCCGTCGGAACGTGCTTCTGACGACCTTCCTCACCATGGGCATCGCGTCCCTCGTCATCGGCTTGCTACCGCCGTACTCGACGTTGGGCCTCGCGGCCCCCCTGCTGCTGGTGGTCCTACGCTTCATCCAGGGCTTTGGACTCGGCGGGGAAGCGACCGGCGCCCAGCTGATGACCATGGAACACGCGCCGAAGGATCGTCGCGCCTTCTACGGGGCGTTGATGGCGATGGGCTCCCCCCTCAGCCAGGTGGCAGCCAACCTCATGCTCGCCGTGCTGTCCGGGGTCCTCAGCGAAGCGGCGTTCCTCTCGTGGGGCTGGAGGGTGCCGTTCCTGCTGAGCATCCTTCTCGTCGCCGTGGGCATCTACATCCGCCTCAACGTCGATGAGACGCCGGTCTTCCAGCAGGGAGTCCAGGAGAACGCACAGGAGTCGACGAACCCGGCGGCCGTCATCCGCCGCCGTGGCTGGACCATCGCGCGGCTGATCCTGGCCTTTTCCCCGATTGTCCTCACGTTCTACATCGTCAGCGTCTTCGGTCTCAGCTATCTGGCAGGGCTGGGATTCACCCGCAGCCAGACGTTCACGATCGTCACGGTCGCCAACCTCCTGTCCGTCGTCGCGATCTGGTGGGGTGGCCGACTGGCCGACGTCTACGGCCGCCGCAAGATCCTCATGACCGGATCCGCCGGCACGCTTCTCGCCGCGCTGGTCTTCTTCCCGCTGGTCGATCTCGGCAGCTTCCCGATCGCCCTTGTCATGGTCGCCTTCGCGCTGATGAGCGCACAGTTCGGCAATGCCGGCCAGGGAGCCCTCTTCGCCGAGGCATTCCCGACGCACATGCGCTACACCGGTTCGGCCCTGGCGCTCACGGGCGCGAACCTCATCTTCGCCGCCCCGGCACCGTTCCTTGCCTCATGGCTGACCAGCCTGAGCAATGGGAGCACCGTCAGCATCACGATCTTCTGGGTCGTCACCATCGTCGCCGCCCTGATCAACATGTTGCTCATGGGTGACTACAAGACCCTGGAGGGCAGCGAGCACACTTTCGGGCGTCACGGCCTGCAGGAGCCTGCCCCCGCCCCCGCGAGCCCCACTCGCGCCCACGCCGGGCCCGAGGCGGCGGCGCAATGATCGTCGAGCAACGCACCTACGTCCTGCACACCGGTGCGAGTCTGGCCGAGTACCTCGATGCGTACGAGAACATCGGTCTGCCGGCGCAGAGGCCGATCCTCGGCGGTTTCCTCGGCTACTTCGTCACCGAGTTCGGCATCCAGAACGAGCTGAACCACTTCTGGGCGTACAGCGATCTGGAGGAGCGCCGGACCCGCCGGGCGGAGCTCGCCCAGAGCCCTCAGTGGCAGAAGTGCCTGCTGATCATCCGGCCGATGATCATGACAATGCAGAACAAGATCATGTACCCGACCTCGTTCTCGCCGATCCGCTCTCTGCCCGTGACAGTTCAGGACGCCGACACCGCGTTCACCGCGCACTGAGGAGGAAACGTTGAGCACCACGCACACCAACGCGACCAGGACCGACGACGCCGGCCTCCAGACACTCCCCCGGACGGCGATCGTCACCGGAGGCGCGGGTGGGATCGGCTCGGCCATCAGCCGGCGTCTGGCCGAATCCGGCCTGAGCGTCGTCGTCGCCGACATCGACGCCGAGGCGGCTGAGCGAACGGCCTCCGCCCTACCTCAGGACGGCGAGATCGAGCATCGATGGTTCGCCGGAGACCTGACCGACTCAACCGTCAACCGTGAGCTGGCTTCCTACGCGGCGGCTGCGGCGCCCATCGGCGTCATCGTCAACGCGGTGGGCATCTCGCCCAAGCGGAACGGGCACAAGATTCCCTTCCACGACCTCACCGACGCGGAGTGGAACCGCGTGATGTCGGTCAACGTCAGCGGCCCGTTCTTCCTCATCCGGGAGGCGTACCGGTACATGGCCACCGACGGCAGCGCGAGCATCGTGAACCTGCTGTCCATCACCGCCAGGCTGGGTACCGGAGGCGCCGAGGGGGCGGACTTCCCGCCCCACCTGCCCTCCACGGTGGCGTACGGAGCCAGCAAGGCCGCGCTGCAGAACCTCACGGCGAGCCTTTCCCGGGAGCTTGCCGAGCTCAGGATCCGGGTCAACGGCGTCGCTCCAGGCTTTGTCCAGACCCCGATGATGAGTGAGGTCCCGCCCGAGGGGCGGTTGCTCGACCAGGTGCCGATGAAGCGGTTCGCCGCACCTGAGGAGATCGCTGACGCGGTGGCCTTCCTCGTCAGCAACAAGGCTTCCTACATCAATGGCACCAGCATCGACGTCAACGGCGGCTGGCTGACCTGCTGATCCACCGACAGCGGGCTGCGCGGGGAGCGCAGCCGGACCGTCCGCGCCCAAACGCCACTGACCACTGAAAGCGAGTTGTGCACTGTGTCCATGCCCGAACACACCTACGACCTGGTCGTCGTCGGTTCCGGAATCGCCGGCCAGACGGCGGCCACGTCGGCTGCGGCGGCGGGGCTGTCGGTCGTCCTCCTCGAGAAGACCGACAAGCTCGGCGGCTCATCCGCAATGAGCGGTGGCTGGTTCGCGTTCTCCGGCACCGAGGAGCAGACGGCGCTGGGGATCGAGGACTCGGCCGAGCTGTTCCTCAAGGACATGCTCGAGGTCGGCGAGTACCTCAACGACCGGTCCCTGCTGGAGGCCTACCTCGCGCACCAGGGAGACACCTACCGATGGTTGAAGTCCCACGGGGTGTCCTTCCGAGAGGTGGAGATCAGCTCGGGCCAGTCCGCCCGGCGCAGCCACAACTCGGTGATCAAGGACGTCCTGGCGACGCTTCACCGTGACTTCGCGGCCCTGGACGGGCAGACGCGACTGTGCCACCGCGCCACCCGTCTGGTGAGGGACGGCAACGGCCTCGTGACGGGCGTGGTCACCCAGGGCCCTGACCGTGAGGCGTCGTTCACCGGACGCTTCGGGGTGGTCCTGGCCACCGGCGGATTCAGCCGTGGCACCGAGATGCTCAAGACCTTCGCTCCCGAGCAGCTCGCAGCCATCCCCTACGGCGGGAAGGGCAACACCGGTGACGGACTACGGATGGCGTGGAAACTCGGCGCCGGTATGGCGGACATGTCCTTCGTCTCAGGCACCTTCGGCTCGCACCCCGAGACCGGGGAGGATTTCCACGAGTTGCTCACCGCCTACTACATGGGCGCGATCATCGTGAACAAACACGGCCGGCGCTTCGTCGACGAGTCGCGAGACTACAAGACCCTGGGCCGGGAGGTCCTCGGCCAGCCCGAGGGTCTCGGGTTCGAGGTCTTCGACGCCAAGGTGCGGGCCAGGTCCCACCGCGGCATCCCGTTGAAGGACATCGACACCCTCGAGGACCTCGGCCACGTCCACAAGGCCGACACCCTGGAAGAACTCGCCGAGCTCGCCGGCATCGACCCCGCCGGTCTGGTCCGGACCGTCGCCCGGTACAACGCCTGCATCGCCGGCGAGCAGGAGGACGAGGTCGGGCGCAGCGCCCTGTGCAACGGCGTGGGCGATCCGTTGCCGATCGGCGAGGCTCCGTTCTACGCCTACCCGGCCAAGTCCCTGATGACGACCACCTACTGCGGCGTCACGATCAGCCCGCACGGCGAGGTGATCGACGTCGACGGTGACGTCATAGACGGCCTGTACGCCATCGGCGAGGTCACCGGCGGCTTCCACGGCGCCGCCTACATCACGGGCACCTCGCTCGGGAAGGGCGCCGTGTTCGGCCGCATCGTCGCTCGGCACGCCATTGCCAAGGCTGCCGTCGCAGCTTCGGCGTGACAGCAGTCGTGCCGCTGGATGTCCCTCGAATCGCAGAGGAGAGAAACAGTGAATCAGTACACCGATGAGGTACGTCGTGTCGACGTCGTCGTCGTCGGGTCGGGTGTGTCGGGGTCGGCGGCCGCCATGACCGCGGCCCGCGGCGGGGCCAAGGTGGCGCTGCTGGAAAAGCTCGACACATTCGGGGGCTCGGCCGCCCTGTCGGCCGGCATGTTCTGGACGGCGCCGTCCGTCGAGGCCTACCGGTCCCGCATCCCGCTGGGAGATGTCGAGCTCGGCGCCAAACTGGTGGGCGACTACGACGAAACGCTCGCCGAGCTCCGGGCCTCTGGTGTCCCGGTGGCCGCCGAACCGAAGTTGGACGTCATGACCTTCGGGATCGGCTACTCCACGGACATCAAGGCCGTCCTGTCCTGGTGCCGGGACGAGGTTGTCTCCGCAGGCGGAGAGGCCCGCACCGGAATGACGGTGGTCGAGGTCGTCTCCGACAAACGCCAGGTCACTGGAGTCGTGGCTCGTGACGGCGAGGGCCGGCTGGTGCGCTACGACGCGGCCGCCGTCGTGCTCACCACTGGTGGGTTCCAGGGCGCTCGCGACGAGCTCACGAGGCACATCGGCCCCAATGCCGACAGGCTCCTGCTCCGCTCCAACCCGGGCAGCGTCGGTGACGGGTTGCGGCTGGCCCGTGCAGCCGGTGCCGGCGGCACGACGGCGATGAGCACCTTCTACGGCCACCTGATCGGCTGTCCCGTCCGCCGCTTCACCCCGGCGGACTACCTCCCGTACTCCCAGTACTACTCCGGCTCGACCGTGCTGGTGAACCTGCGGGGCGAGCGTTTCGTCGACGAAACACAGGGTGACGAGCTGCTCAACCAGGCCGTCACCTTCCAGCCCGAAGCACGCGGCGTGCTCATCTTCGACCACCACGTCCGCACGACGGAGGGCACGACGGAACCCTTCCCCGGGCTGGGCGCCATCGACAGGTACGCCGCCGCTGCCGAGGCAGGAGCCGTGCACGCCGAGGCCGGGACGCTGCCCGAACTCCTCGACACCGTAGCCCTCTGGGGCATCGACCGGAGCATTCTGGGAGCGACGCTCGACCGATACGTCGAGGTGGCCGGCACCGGCGGTGGCGTCGCCCACGGCATCCCGGTGTCCCCTGTCGCCCGAGCACCGCGGACAGCTCCGTTCTATGCACTCATGGTCCAGCCCTCGATCACCTTCACCTTCGGCGGTATCCGCATCAACACCGACGGTGAAGTCCTCGACCACGACGGCCGGCCGGTCCGCGGGCTCTACGCGGCCGGCGCCGACATAGGCGGCCTCTCCAACTACGGCTACGCCGGCGGACTCGCACCGGGATACATCACCGGCCGGTGGGCGGGAGGCTCGGCGGCGGATCGCGCCCTGTCCGCACACCCGTCCGAGAGCCGTTCTCCGGTCACGGCCGGGCAGCAGCGACAGCGGTGACCCCGCACAAGGGAGTAGACATGATCAACACGGCTGATGTCCTGGTCATCGGTGGCGGTGGCGCCGGGATGAGCGCGGCCATCACGGCCGCGACGAGCGGCGCTTCGGTGATCGTCCTGGAGAAGTGTCCGACGGTGGGCGGCAGCACCGCCATGTCGGTCGGGTCGTTCACCGCCGCCAACACCTCCTACCAGCACCGTGCCGGCGTCAACGACAGCATCGAGCTCTTCATCGAGGACATGAAAGTCGCCAACGGCCCCTTCGAGGAACGGGAGAACAAGGAACTGCGACGCATTCTCGCCGAGAACGCCGGCCCCACCGTCGAGTGGCTCTCAAGCATCGGAGTGCAGTTCCTCGGCCCGACACCGGAGCCACCGTACGAGAAGCCCCGCATGCACAACGTGCTGCCCAACTCCAAGGCCTACCGAGAGGCCTTGCTGCGGGAGTGCAACAAGCGCGGGGTGGTGATCCATACCTCCATGCGAGTGGACCGCCTGCTGCGCAACGCCGTTGGAGAGGTCATCGGCGCACTCGCCGACGGCTTCGACTACTTCGGCCGTCGCGGCGTTGTCCTGGCAACCGGCGATTACTCGGCCTCGTCCGAACTGAAGGGGAAGTACGTCGGCGAGGACGCGGCCAAGGTGCCGCCGGTGAACCCGAACAACACCGGCGACGGGTTCATACTCGGGGCGGAAGTCGGCGGCGTCATGACGCAAATGGACCGTCTCTACGAAGGCCTGCGTTTCGCCCCGTCGAACCGCCCCGATCCGATCAAGATGCTGCCCTCGTCACGAAGGCTGTCCAAGCTCCTGCGGATCGTCGTCGAGCGACTGCCGAAGAACCTTCTCGCCTACGTGATCCGTGGTGCCCTGACGAGTTGGATCGGCCCGAACAACACCATGTACCGCGCCGGAGCCATCCTCATCGGCACCGACGGGCAGCGGCTGGCGAACGAGGACTCCGACACGCTCATGGCCCGCGCGGTCGCGTCGACCGAGGCCAACAGCGGGTTCATGCTCTTCGATGCCAATGTCGCCCAGAAGTTCTCGGCCTGGCCCAACCCGGTCTCGACCTTTCCCGGCGTGGCCTACGCCTACGTCCAGGACTACAAGCGCTTCCGCCCGGACGTCTACCACCGCGCCGACTCCCTGGAGGAGCTCGCCACCCATATCGGCCTCGACCCCGCCAAGCTCCGTGCGACCGTCGGAAGATGGAACGAGCACGTGGCCACCGGCGTCGACGCCGACTTCGGCCGTCAGCACCTCGGCGAGGGCCTCACGCAGGGCCCGTTCTATGCCCTCGGCCCAATGAACGCCTACGTCACGCTCGCCGACGGCGGACTCGCAGTGGACACAACGCTGCGAGTGGTCACCGAGGACGCGGCGCCCATCCCGGGGCTGTGGGCGGCCGGTTCGACCGGCCAGGGCGGACTCCAACTGCTCAACCACGGCCTCCATATCGGCTGGGCCATGGTCTCCGGCCGTCTGGCCGGCCATCACGCAGCCCAAGCCCGGAACAGACTCGACCTGAACCCTGTCCAACCGAACCGGGGCGAGCCGGGCGGCAACGGTTCTCCGGCCTCTGTCACGGCCCCGTAGAACCCATGGCCGCCTGTGCCGGGTGTGGCCGACCACTTGCGCGTGTCCGGCTTCTGAGCGCCGGACGGGGGAGTCTTCGACAGCTCGAAGCTGTTCCTGAGGCGCTGCAGTTCGGTCAGGCCGTCCCTCGTGCGGGCGGCCCGGTTGCGGATGCGGGCGGTGTGGTCGTTCCCGCCCCACGCCAGGGGCGCAGGCCGAGGTCGGGTGGCCGGCCGAGCGCTGAGCAGCCTGTGCGGATGCACCGTCGGCATCCTCGTCAACGAGCAGGAGATGAGCGCGGGTGTCGGGGCAGGCTTCCAGGGGCCAGGCCAGCTGCGCGGCCTCGGCGGCGAACGCGTCCAGCCACACGCGCTGTCGGGCGAAGACCCGGCCAGGTGCCGGGCTTCGACGTGCATGGGAACGACGAAGCCGAGGCAGGGTGCGTCCGGGCGGATGAGCAGCGCCGTCCGGGAGGGGGCCGCCTTGAGGGCGGCGATCAGGCGGGGAGCCTGTCGTGGCCGACCCTCGGACGGGACGCGAGGGCCCCGTGATCCAATGGGGGCCACACAGCAGATCACGGGGTGGAGTGGGGCGTGTTGAGCAACGGTGGGCCCGGCGCGGGAAGTTTCCCGCCGCTGGAGGACGGCGATCCGCGGGTCGTGGGAGGCTACCTGCTGGTGGCGCGGCTCGGGTCCGGAGGCATGGGGCGGGTCTATCTCTCGCACACGCCGGGCGGGCGGGCCGTCGCGGTCAAGGTGATCCGTCCGGAGCTGGCCGAGAGCACCGAGTTCCGGAAGCGGTTCCGGGCCGAGGTGGCGGCAGCCAGCCGGGTGCACGGGCTCTACACGGCTCCGGTCGTGGACAGCGACACCGAGGGTGCCATGCCGTGGTGTGCCACCGCCTATGTGCCGGGGCCGTCCCTCGCCGATGCGGTGCGTGATCACGGGCCGCTGCCCGTTGACACCGTGCTGCGGCTGATCGCCGGTGTCGCGGAGGCACTGCAGGCGGTGCACCGTGAGGGCATCGTGCACCGCGACCTCAAGCCGTCGAACGTGCTGCTCGCCTCGGACGGGCCGCGCGTCATCGACTTCGGTGTCGCGCGGGCTGCGGATGCCACGTCGGTGACGCGGAGCGGTACGGCCCTCGGCACGGTCGCCTACATGGCGCCGGAGCAGGTGCTCGGCGGGGAGGCCGCCGCTTCGGCCGATGTGTTTGCGCTGGGGCAGACCGCCGTGTTCGCAGCGACGGGCGGTGCCGCTTTCGGGGAAGGGGAACCGCACGCGGTGCTCTACCGGGTGGTGCACGAGGAACCCGACTTGAGCCACGTGCCGGCGGAAATACGGGAATTGGTGGCGCGGTGTCTGCGCAAGCCCGCCTCCGAGCGGCCTTCCGTCGAGGAGGTCATACGCTCGGTTCAGACGATCCGGGCGAATCGCGGCGACGATGTGCGGTTCATGTCCGGGGCCTGGCTGCCGGGTGAGTTGGCGGCGGGGATCTCGGCTCGGGCCGAAGGGGCCGATCGGGCCAGGGCGGAAGCGGATCCGGGCGCTCACAGCCCCGGCGGTTTCGCGCCCGCGAGGGGTTACACCCCCACCGAGCCGTCCCATGCCGTCCTGCCCGGGCCATTTGTGATGGGGGCTCAGGCCGTGCTGGGCGCCTACGCACCGCCTCCCGGTCCGCAGCCACAGCATCCGGCCGGTGTCGCGACCTCCTCGATGGCCACGAACGGCAAGGGTCGCAGGGCCCGAGCCTGGATGCTGTCGGTGAGCGCCGTCGCACTCGTCGCCTGCGGGGCGACCGCCGCGCTGCTGCTCGCCCCGGGCGACGGCGACAAGAGCGACAACAGGGCGCAGGAGGCAGCCGCGTCGCCGTCGGCTCCGGCTACCGAGACGTCGCCGTCGACGTCCGGCTCGCCTACCGCCGAAGCCTCGAAGAAGCCCAAGCCCACCAAGTCCCCGCTGCGACCTGCCCCTTCGGGGCCCGCGACGCCGACGCGGGCCGCGACCTCGGCTCCCGCGAGCGCCGCCTCCAGCAAGCCCGCGGCCCCGAAGGCTCCTGCCCCGGCCACGTACTCCGGGATCCGGATGACGGCGAGCCACGACCTGTATCTGGCGGACACCCCCGTGCGGTCCAAGGCGGATTCCGGGAGCGCCGACGAGGATCTCACCTATGCCGTCTATTCCTCGGGGGCGGTCCTCGCCCCGGGCACCACCTCCGGAAGCTCTCTTGCTCTGCTGCCCGTCGGTCGGCAGGGGAGCCTGGCGGCGTGCAAGGCGGCGACCGGCTACAAGAGCTACATCTGGGTCAAGGACCTCACCGTGGGCCAGCACATGTGTGTCATCAGCGGGACGGGGCACGTTGGGCTCGTGACATATCGGGGCTCGTCGGGGACTACGTACGCCAACTTGGACGTCACGGTGTGGCGCAATGCGGCCTGATTTGATCTTTGGCCTCGGAGGTCGAAAGGCTGCTCGTCCTTGATCACTCGGGGTGGCAACCGCCCTACGCGAGAGGGCCTTTGAATGAGCAGTGATCCGACCGAGGAGCACACAGGCTCAGCACAAAGGCCGCCGGAGGGCGGGCCGGTCCTCGGCAACGACTTCCCTGATCAGCATGCGGCCGGGATGCCGGTACGGGCGTCCCTTCGCGAGCCGTTATCCGACGGGCTCCGCACCCACCCCTCCTCCTTCCTCCGCCGCTCCCCCGCCCTGTGCGAGAGAACGGATGACCCGGGCCGGATTTCCCACCGCCAGGACGCCGGACGGAAGGTCCTTGGTGACGACGGATCCTGCACCGACAACAGTGTCCGCCCCGATGGTCACGCCCGGACACACGATCACGCCCCCGCCGAGCCAGACGTTGTCCCCGATCGTCACGGGGTCCGCCTTCTCCCAGCCTGCTCTGCGGCGCTCCGTGTCCAGTTCATGGCTGGGGGTCAGCAGCTGCACGTTCGGGCCGATCTGCACATCGGCGCCGATCGTGATGGGCGCGGCATCGAGGAAGACCGCTCCGAAGTTGATGAACGTGCGCGCTCCGATGGTGATGAACGAACCGTAGTCGCAGTGGAACGGTGCCCGGATGGTGGCCCCCTCACCCACAGAACCGAGCAGCTCTTCAAGGATCTTCCGCCGTGCGGCGGGAGTCGCCCGCGCTGCGGCGTTGAACGCCTCGCAGAGTTCGATACGCCGCTCGGTGTCGGCCCTCAGTTCCGGGTCGTCCGCGATGTACCAGTCGCCGGCCAGCATCCGCTGCTTGTTCTCCGCCATGACCCTCCTCGCGTGCTCCTCGTCCGTCTGCGTGATCCGCGTCGCCCACTCGTTCAACGGGCTTCGCCCGAGCTTCGTTCCTCGCCTCCCCTGCGCGGGACCTCGCGCGTCCGCAGGCCAAGCCGGGCGAGCAGTCCGGCTACCTGAACGGGGCCGGGATCGCTCACAGAAGGAGGGGCGGGGAGAGGGACAGGGCCGGGGACCGAGCAGTCCGGATCGGGTCGCCGGTCGTCCCCCGGATGAGGTGCTGGACGGGTCTCGCGCGCGCTGTCCAGCTCCAGGACGAGATTGACCCGGCGCCAGAGAATCTCGTCCGGGTCGTCGGCGCGCATCAGGTGAGTCATGGTGTCGCGAGCGGCGACGGATACGGGTGGCCCGAAGACCGGACCGGGCTGGACCCTCCTGAGGTACGCACGCTCGTACGGATCGTCGACCACTTCCGCCAGCTGCACCGGATCCAGCGCGCAGGCAAGCACCGCAGCCCGCTCCCAGGGATCCTCCGTTCGACTCAGCAGGCGCTCGATCCGGTGCGAGCGCCAGTTGCGCGTCCGCCAGTCGATTCCTGCGTCCAGACATGTCCGCATCCAGGCCGGGCTGTTCCCGGTCAGCAGCTGCGGCGCCCCGGCCGCGAACCCGACGAGCTCCTGGGCGAGATAGAGCCAGACAATCGCCCGGTACCGGTTGAGGTGGAACGCGACAGGGGTGATGCATCCGGCCCTGGCCAGCCTGGTGAAGCGGACCGGACTGATGCCGAGCAGCCGCGCGCCTTCCGCTGTCCCCACCGTCCGCACCCGTTCTCGCAGTGTGTCCGGGAACCCGTCCCCCGACCTCAGCCGGTCGATCTCCTCCCGACTCACCCTGGGCCTGCCACCAGCATGCTCAGCCGCGATGCGCACGATGCTCAGGTGCACGGCGAGCTCGAATTCCCCGCGCTTCAGGTTCAGCTCCTGTGCTGCCCTCCCCGCGGCCACCGTCGCGCCGACTTCCGTCCGGCCGACTTCTGTCGGATCAGCGTTCGGCGGATCGACTTTCGTCGAGTCGGTGTCCGTCGGGTCGTTCTGCGAGCGTCGAGATCCTGCGCGCGGTGCTGCGGCGCGCGTCGCATCCGTCATGGCCATGGCCGTACTCCCCCGTGCCGTTACGGTGACTCTGTGTGATCACCGTAACCGAGCAGAAAGCCTTTCGCCCGGCCTGTGGACAACTCCCACGGCCGGGCGAAAGGTGCAGTCGAGAAGGGGATCCGAACCGTCAGAGCCGGTTGACGTCTCCGCTGCCGGTCTGACGCGCAGTGACCCCCAGGTGCTCTCCGACCCTGTTCACGAGCAGCGTCATCTCGTAGGCGACCTGACCGACGTCGGCCTCGGCCGCGGTCAGCACGCAGAGGCAGCTCCCGTCTCCGGCGGCTGTCACGAAGAGGAGCGCCTCGTCGAACTCCACCATCGTCTGCCTGGCTCTTCCTGCCCGGAAGTGCCGTCCCGAGCCTCGCGCGAGGCTGTGCAGCCCCGACGAGACCGCGGCGAGATGCTCCGCGTCCTCACGTGCCAGGCCCGTGCTCGCCCCCGTCACCAGGCCGTCGTTCGACAACACCAGCGCATGCTGTATGTGCTCGACCCGGCCGGTGAGATCGTCGAGGAGCCAGTCAAGTCCCCTGTCCAGCGCCATTTCCCCGCTCCTCCCCGCTCATGCGTTCCCCGTACCCCACGTTGCGCGTAAGCCTTGCGCACAGCGCACGTCGGGGCAACCGTCCCTCCGTTTCGGGCTCGTCGCCCGGACAGGGGTCAACCGACCGAGTCGAGGAGCCGGGCCGTGTGTATGCGGCCCGCGTACTCCACCATGCGGATGAGAACTTCCTTGCCGGAGTCGCGGTCCCGCGCATCGCACAGCACGACGGGTGTGCCCCGGTCCAGGTCGAGGGCACGGGAGACCTCCCGCTCGCCGTAGGCGCGGGCTCCCGCGAAACAGTTGACGGCGACAACGAACGGGATCCGGCGGTGTTCGAAGTAGTCGACGGCCGGGAAGCAGTCCTCCAGCCGCCGGGTGTCCGCGAGGACAACCGCTCCGAGTGCCCCCTGGGAGAGCTCGTCCCAGAGGAACCAGAAGCGGTCCTGTCCCGGTGTGCCGAACAGATAGAGCGAGAGACCGGACCGGATGGTGATGCGTCCGAAGTCCATGGCAACGGTCGTGGTGGTCTTCTGATCCACTCCGCCGGTGTCATCGACCGACTGTCCGGCCTCGCTGAGGAGTTCCTCCGTCCGCAGCGGCCGGATCTCGCTCACCGCACCGACCAGAGTCGTCTTGCCGACCCCGAATCCACCGGCGACCAAGATCTTCAATGCGAGCGCGTCGGTCTCCACGGCCTCTCCGGCCATTCCCTCGACGGTCTCCCCACCGGTTCTGCCAGCGTGCTCGGAAGGCATCGATCACTTCTCTCACCCGTGAGCCTCAAGACGTAAAAACGCAGTTCAGAGCTGTCTGGACGGGCTCGGTTCGGTATCTGTGTGCAGCAGTACGGTGGACAGCATGGCAAGCAGCCGTCCGCCCCGAGCGACGTGATCGGTTTTTGACCTTAGTGGCCGAACAGGGTCGCTCGATGTCTGCATGGGGTCACTATTCGAGCTGAATTCGAACCACGTTCGAGCCGGAACCGATCCAGGGGGCGAGGCCTCGATCCTGGGGCCGACCGCGACCGCCGCCTACACTGTCGCTTCGTGGCCCGGGAAACGGTCCGGGTGGACAGGAGAGCAAGAGTGTCGACAGGTGCCGGCGGCAACTTCGTGGATCCGCCCGCGGAGGTGCTGGCGGAGGCGGCCGCCGCCTTTGGTCTGCTGGCGACGCCTGCGCGCCTGCACATCGTGTGGGCGCTGTCCCAGGGCGAGAGCGATGTGACCGGTCTGGCGGAGCGGGTGGGCGGGACGCTGCCCTCGGTCAGCCAGCACCTGACAAAGCTGAAGCTCGCTGGACTCGTACGCTCGCGGCGCGAAGGCCGCCGCCAGGTGTATCTGGTCGACGATCCTGATGTGGTGACGGTGGTGCGGCTGATGGTCGGCCAGCTCGCTGCACGGGCCGGGCACGCTCCTGCGCAGCCGGTACGCCTCCGTGAGCTCGGTGCCTGAGAGCAGCGCCGCCGCGGGGCCCGGCCACAGCGATCTCCTCGGCTCTCCCCCGTACGCCACCGTGCCGACAGCAGGCGCGGCGGCCGGCCGTACCGCCTCCACCGGCCCGACAGCGGCAGGGACGGACGGGGCCTCGCTGACGTCGTTGCAGGTCCTGCGTTCTCTGGACAGCGGACCGCGGGGACTTCTGGAGACGCAGGCTGAGGAACGACTCGGACGGCTCGGCGACAACACCCTTCCGGCCTGGCGTCCGGTCTCCTGGCCGCAGCGCTTCGTCCGCAGCCTGCGGGACCCGTTCACCTCGGTTCTGCTCTGTCTGGGTCTGGTCTCCGCCGCGGTCAGCGCGTGGGGCACCGCATCCGTGACTCTGGTGCTCGTGGTGGTCAGCTGCCTGCTGCGCTCCATGGAGGAACACCGGGCCGACGGGGCGATGGCTGCGCTGCGGGAGCTGGTGGCGACGACCACGACCGTACTGCGCCGCACCGGTCCGGAGACGGCGCCGTCGGCCCGTGAGCTGCCGGTCGCGGAGCTGGTGCCGGGCGATGTCATCAGGCTCGGCCCCGGAGATCTCGTGCCCGCCGATGTGCGGCTGCTCCGCGCGAGCGGGCTGACCGTGTATCAGTCCGCTCTCACCGGCGAGTCCTCCCCGGTCGAGAAGCATCCCGTCGACGCACCGCACCGGCCGGCCGCGCCCTCTGCCGGACCACACACCGAAACCGGAGAGGCCGGACCGTTCGCCGAGCCCCAGTTGTGCTTTCAGGGCAGCAGTGTCGCTTCCGGCAGCGGTACGGCGGTCGTGGTCGCGAGCGGTGGGAACACCCGGTTCGCCGCCGCGTACGCACGTTCCCCGCGCCGGCGCCGATCGAGCGCCTTCGACCGTTCGGTTCAGGGGATCTCCTGGACGTTGGTCCGGTTCATGCTGCTCACTCCCCCGCTCGTGCTGATGGCCAACGCGGCGCTGCGCGGGCGCGGTCTGGAGACACTGCCGTTCGCCGTGGCGGTGGCGGTCGGTCTGACCCCCGAGATGCTGCCGGTCATCGTCACGACGGCGCTGGCCAGGGGCGCTTCGCTGCTCGCCCGCACCAGCGGGGTGATCGTCAAGCGGCTGCCCGCGCTGCACGATCTCGGTGCGATGGATGTGCTGTGCCTGGACAAGACGGGGACGCTGACCCAGGATCGGCCCGTCGTCGACCGGTCGGTGGACGGCGCGGGCCGGCCCGACGAGCAGGTGCTTCACTGGGCGGCGGTCAACGCCCTGTGGACGCTGCAGCTCGCCGATCTGCCGACGCCCGACACACTCGACGAGGCGGTGCTGGACGCCGCGGCGGAGCGCGGTGGGCCTGACCCGCTGTCGGCGTACGACGGTGTGGCGGCCCTGCCGTTGGATCCGGTGCGCCGCCTCGCCACCGCTGTCGTCCGCCGTCCCGGAAGGCTCGGCACCCACACCCTCGTCACCAAGGGAGCGGTGGAGGCGGTGCTCGAACGGTGCGCGCTGGACGACAGCGAGCGCGACCGGCTGGGCGCCCTGGCCGCGCGCGAGGCCGCGAACGGACTGCGGCTGCTCGCCGTGGCCCTGACCGAGCGAACCGCCCGACTCGGTACGTACACACCGGCCGACGAGCGGGGGCTGACGTTCCTCGGCTTCGTCGCCCTGCGTGACGCCGTCGCGCCTACCGCTGCCGATGCACTGCGTGTACTGGAGCATCACAAGGTCGCTGTGAAGGTCCTCACCGGCGACCATCCGGGGACTGCTGCCCGTGCCTGCCGCGATCTGGGCCTCGACCCGGGCGAGGTGGTGTCCGCGGACCGGATCGACGTGCTGTCCGAGGCCGAACTCGCCGCGCTCGTCGGCCGGGTCACCGTGTTCGCCCGCTGTACGCCGGAGCACAAGGCCCGGATCGTCTCGGCGCTGCGTGCCGCCGGACGTACCACGGGTTTCCTGGGCGACGGGGTCAACGATCTGCCCGCGCTGCACGCCGCCGATGTCGGGATCTGTCCGCGCAACGCGGTCGATGTGGCGCGGGAGACCGCCGATGTGGTGCTCGCCGAGAAGGACCTCACCGCCATCGACGACGCGATCACCGCGGGCCGGCGCAGCGGCGGCAACATCGCCACCTATCTACGGATCACGCTGTCGTCGAACCTCGGCAATGTCATCGCCATGCTCGCCGCGGGTCTCCTGCTGCCGTTCCTGCCGATGCTCCCGGCGCAGGTCCTGGTCCAGAACCTGTGCTTCGACGTGGCGCAGCTCGCGTTCGCCTTCGACCGTCCGGCGGCCGTGGTGCTGCGGCGGCCCGCGGTGCTGCACCCCCGCGACTTCCTGCGCTTCATCACCGGATTCGGTCTGCTGAACGCGACTGCCGACCTGGCCACATTCGCGGTGCTCGCCCTTGCCCTGCACGGATCTGCGACGTCCGGTGGCCAGGCGGCGTTCCACTCCGGGTGGTTCACCGAGAATCTGCTCACGCAGGCTCTGGTGATGCTGCTGCTCCGGACCGGCCGGCGTACCGCCGAAGGCGACTGGGGCGGCCCGCTGCGCGTGGCCGCGGCCGGTCTTGCGCTGGTCGGCCTCCTGCTGCCGCTGACTCCGCTCGGGCCGCTGCTGGGGATGAGCGCGCTGCCGCCGCTCTATTACCTGTTGCTCGCCACAGTGCTCGCGCTGTACGCCTACGGGCTGCGGACGGCCCGTAACCGCTACCGGCGCACCCGGAGCCACTGATGCCCCTGCCGCACGTCCGTGTCCACGTACGCCGCGCCGCTCCCGACGATGCGCCCGCTCCGGTGCGGATGCGTGCCCTGATGCTCTCGGACACGGGGTCGGGACCGCTGACGCCGATGCTCCGTGGCGGGCGGCCGCGGCGAAGTGGTTCGCCGCGCGGCTGCGGCTTCCCGGCGAGTTCGCCGCGTTCCCGGTCGACGATCCGGAGCTCGGCGTGGTGGCGCGTGCGGTCGGCGCGTGCGATGCGCACGCACCCGGCCCGGCCAATCCCGGCGGGCTGCACGGGCGCATCTCCCCTGTGGCCACCGATCCGCGGCGTCGGCGCCGCGGGCATGCGGGAGCCTGCCTCGATGCGCTGCTGACGTGGTTCCGGGAGGAGACGCCCGTCAGGGTGGTCTATCTCAACGCGACTGCGAACGGCGCGGGACTGTACGAGTCGTTCGGCTTCGCACCGCCCCGTCGCCCCGCACCGCGGCTCCGCACGTGAGCCTGATCGCGCTCGGTCAACCGTACGAGAGGTCCTTGCACAGGTCTTCATCGGCCGACCGCGCCCCGTCGCCGACAGTGGAAGGAACTGCGCTGGGTGTCGGCGTGGCCTCGGCAGCGGGCGACGGATTCTCTGCGTACGAGGTCCCGAGGATCACCTGGATGCCCGGGGTGTCCGACGCCATGGTCCGTGCCTCGGCGAAGAGGCGCGCGGCGGTCTCCGCTTCGGCCTCCAGACCCGGCCCGTACCGGACGACGGTCGTCATGCGGTCCTGGTTGCTCGCGGTGGCCGTACCGGTGACGGTGAAGCCGTGGGCGCGCAGGAGTTCGGCGGCGCGGGCCGCAAGGCCGTTGACCGTGGTGCCGTTGTAGACGGCGAGGCTGATGCCCGTACCGGAGACGGGGGCAGAGGCGGCGGGCGACGGTGACGCGTCGTCCGGTCTCTTGGCGTTGCGGCCGCCCTTGCCCCGACCGCTGGCGTCCTGGCCGTCGATCGTCCGGTCGGCCTTGAGCGCCTCCCAGAGAGCGTGGGCCTCCGGTTCGACGATCGCGACACGCGCGCCCTCGTAACGCCACGGGACGGTGACGAACCGGGTGTTGCGCAGATCGATGTTCTTCATCGACATGGCGAACTTCAGCAGCCGGTCGGCCGATCCGAGTCCGGGGTCCACGGTCATCGAGTCGGTCGCCGCGTCGGCGAGCGGCAGCAGGGTGGTCGGGTTCAGTCCCCGGGACTTGACCTTCTTGATGAGAGAGCCGATGAAAGCCTGCTGCCGTTTGATCCGTCCGATGTCGGATCCGTCGCCGATGCCGTGCCGGATCCGCACGTAGTCGAGTGCCCGCTGCCCGGAGACGGTCTGCGGCCCTTTGGCGAAGACCAGTGCACCCCGTGTGGGCCGGTTCGGGCTGAGGTCCTTTTGGTAGATGTCCTGCGGCAGGCAGACCGGTACTCCGCCGACGGCGGAGGTCAGTGCGGAGAAGCCGGAGAAGTCCACGACGACAGTGTGGTCGACGCGCAGGCCGGTGAGGTGCTCCACAGTGTTCTGGGTGCATGCCGGGTTTCCCTCGGCGGTCTCCCCCACCGAGAACGCCCCGTTGAACATGACGTGGTGCTGCGGTGCGGTCCACTCCCCGCCGGGTGTCCTGCACGACGGGATGTCGACCATGGAGTCACGGGGGATGGACACGGCGACGGCGTGCCGGTGGTCGGCGTACACATGGAGCAGGAACACGGTGTCGGAGCGCCCCACGGTGCCCTTGCCGCCACCCAGCTTCCTGTTGGCGCCGGAGCGTGTGTCCGATCCGATGACAAGCACGTTCTGCCCCTTCGACGAGGCGGGTGGCCGGTCGCCCGAGATCCCGTCAGCGCCGAAGGTGTCGATCTGGCCGGTCAGTTTGAGGTAGCCCCAGCCGACCCCCGAGACCAGCAGGATGAGAAACGACAGTCCCATCATGGCGGTGCGCCCGAGCCTGCTGCCCCGACCCCCGCCCGCCGCCACCTTGCGACTGCCTGTCATTGGTCACCTCGTCCGATCGGTTCCCGGCTTCCATGGAGGAAGACGTCCGACCCCGCCCCACGGTTGTACAGTTGCGCAATGTGGCAAGTATTGCTGCACCAATGGATCACCAGACCTATCCACAGCGGACCGGATCCATCAATTCCGGAAGTCCGCGAAGAAGGGCGGAACCCACATGCTGCGCAACGGCCTCGAGCCCTGGCACCTGTTGATTGTCGCGGTTGTACTGATCGTTCTGTTCGGATCGAAGAAACTGCCGGACACCGCCCGCGCCCTGGGCAAATCTCTGCGGATCCTGAAGAGTGAGGCGAAGGCGATGAAGGAGACCGACCCGCAGTGAGCCGGGGGGCGGCACGGTACGGTACGGGCCCGCCATTTCATGGCTTGCGCAATCAGGGAACCTTGGATGAAGAACCGCCGTTGACCCGGTAACGGCGGAAGAAGCGCTGATCGATGGATCATTGGACCAACGGAGGAAGTTCATGGGTGTGACCCTGGCCAAGGGTGGCAACGTCTCCCTGTCGAAGGAGGCGCCGGGGCTGACCGCAGTGACGGTCGGCCTGGGCTGGGACGTACGGACGACGACGGGCGCCGATCACGACCTGGATGCCAGTGCGCTGCTGTGCTCCGACGCCGGAAAGGTCCTCTCGGACCTGCACTTCGTCTTCTACAACAACCTCACCAGCCCGGACGGTTCGGTGCAGCACACCGGTGACAACCTGACCGGCGAGGGCGAGGGCGACGACGAGTCCATCAACGTGGACCTGTCCGGTGTACCGCAGGACGTGGCGAAGATCGTCTTTCCGGTCTCCATCCATGAGGCGCAGAGCCGTGGGCAGAGCTTCGGCCAGGTCCGCAACGCGTTCATCCGCGTGGTGAACCGGGCGAACGGTGTGGAGCTGGCCCGTTACGACCTGAGCGAGGACGCCTCCACGGAGACGGCCATGGTCTTCGGCGAGTTGTACCGGCACGGTACGGAGTGGAAGTTCCGCGCGGTGGGACAGGGGTACGCGTCGGGGCTGGCCGGTATCGCGTCCGACTACGGCGTCAATGTCTGATCGCTCGAAGTCGCGCTCCTGAGCGGCGGTTTCAGAGTGCCCTCAGCCCGTTGATCACCTCGCGGAGGATCCTCTCGTCGGGCAGCTGCGCGGGCGGTACGGGGCGACTGACCCGCACATGGCCGGCTTCGAGCAGATCTCCGAGGAGGACCCGGACGACGCCGACCGGGAGGTCGGCGTCGGCGGAGAGTTCCGCGACGGACTGGGGCTCGGAGCGGCACAATGTGAGCAGCGCGCGGTGTTCGGGGCCCAGCTGGGAATCCTCGGAGCTGTCCGGTGCGTGATCGGCGGCGGAGACCAGTGCGATCAGGTCGAAGGTCACTCCGCCCGGGCCCGGTTCGGTCCGCCCGCCCGTCATGGCGTACGGGCGGACCAAGGGCCCTGCTTCGGCGTCGTACCACTGGCTGCCCGGCAATTCGGGCGGGTCCGGGAAGCTCTCGATGAATCCGGGGCCCTCGCTGATCATGTCCACTGCTGTCTCCGCCCTCTCAGCCGGCCGGGGACGGGGGTACGGAGAACCGCGGCGGGGTACGCAGGTGCTCGCCGACCCGTTTGACGAGCCGGGCCATCTCGTAGGCGACCAGTCCGATATCGGCGAAGGCCGTGCTCAGCACGGCGAGGCAGGAACCGTCCCCGGCGGCTGCGACGAAAAGGAAGCCGTCGTCCATCTCAACCATGGTCTGGCGTACCTTCCCGACCTGGAAATGCCGTCCGGCGCCCTTCGCGAGGCTGTGGAATCCGGAGGCGACCGCGGCCAGGTGCTCGGCGTCCTCGCGGCTGAGGGCGCTGGAGGCGCCCACGGCCAGACCGTCGCTGGAGAGCACGACGGCGTGCCGGACTTCGCCGACCCGGGCCACCAGATCGTCCAGCAGCCAGTCGAGTTCGCCCGAGTGCCTGCGCATCTCGGTCCGCTCGTTCGCGATCATGCGTGGTCTCCATCGCTGAGGGGACGGGGTTCGGTGGTCGTTCGGTGCGGCGCCGTCGTGCCTGGGGCGGCGCCGCCGCCGCGAACCCAGCCGTTGCGGTAGGCGGTCATACGGTCCCTGGCCTGTTCCGGGGTGCGCTCAGCCGGTCCGTCCATGCCGTTCGCTTCGTCGATCCGCGCCGGCTCGGGCCGGGGCTCCTCGCGCAGTTGCGGAACGAGGTGGGCCTGCCGGACCCGGCGGGGAAGTGAGCTGGCACCGTCCCCCTCGGTCTCGTCGGACTTCCGGGCTTCCCTGCTGGCGGGGGCTTCCTGGCGCCGGCTGGATTCCGCGCTCTCCCGGATCCCGCGGGTTGCGTGCTCGACCCCGGCAGGCTCATCGCTCCGGTCCTCGACCGCTCTGCGGGAGCGTGGGCGCAGCGCGGTGACTCCGGCCGTGGGCAACGTCCGCGACTCCAGAGCAGGCACCGGAACCGGGGCGGGGAACGCGGTCGCCGACTGCGAACGCACCGCACGCGGGTCCGGACCGGGTCCGAACGCCACACCGTCGCTTTCCTGCTGACGCTCGACCGAGGCCTTCTCCGGTGCGGTCTCTTCCCCACCCGCCGGGAGCGCGCCCTGCAGCAGTGCGGTCGGCAGCAGGACCACTGCCGTCGTTCCGCCGTACGGCGAAGTGCGCAGCTTGACTTTGATGTGGTGCCGGACCGAGAGCTTGCTGACCACGAAGAGGCCGAGCCGGTCGCTGTCGAAGAGGTCGAGTGCCTCCGCCTGCTCGATGCGCCGGTTGGCCTCGCCGAGGAGTTCGCCGCCCATGCCGAGTCCGCGGTCCTCGATCTCCAGGGCGTAGCCGTTGCCCACGGGTTCGCCGGTGATCCGGACCTTGGTGTGCGGCGGCGAGAACTGCGCGGCGTTCTCCACGAGTTCCGCGAGGAGGTGGGTGAGGTCGGCGACCGCCGTGCCCTTGACCGCGGCATCCGGCAGCTGCCGTACCTCCACCCGGGCGTAGTCCTCGATCTCGGAGACGGCCGCGCGTACGACATTCGTCAGCGGTACGGGCATGCGCCAGGCGCGTCCGGGTGCAGCACCGGACAGGATGATCAGGCTCTCCGCGTGTCGCCGCATCCGGGTGGTGAGGTGATCGAGGCGGAACAGGTCGCTGAGTTCGCCGGGATCGTCCGCGCGGCGCTCCATGCTGTCGAGCAGGTTGAGCTGGCGGTGGACCAGCACCTGGCTGCGGCGGGCGAGGTTGACGAAGACCCCGGAGATGCCGTCGGCGAGTTCGGCGCGTTCGACGGCGGCGCTGAGAGCGGCCCGGTGCACGGTGCCGAGGGCCTCGCCGACCTGGCCGATCTCGTCGTGCGAGGTCGGGCCGGGCGGCGCCTCGGCCTGGATGTCGAGTTCCTCGCCCGCCCTCAGGCGCTGCATCGCACGGGGCAGTTTGCGGCGGGCGATCTCGAGGGCGCTGTTACGCAGGCTGACGAGTTCGACGACGAGCTCACGACCGATGCGTACGGAGATCACGAGCGAGGCCGCGACGGCGACGCAACCGAAGAGGACGGCCGCTCCGGACGGGCTGAACAGTCCACGGGTGAGCGGGTCGGCTCGGTCCGCAGCGCGTTCTGCGGCTCCGGTCCCGATGGTGCGCCATTGGCTCCGTACGGTCGCCGCGGCCGGATCCCAGTCGGCGGCGGGCACCGCCCGGGCGGCTTCCGAACCGGGTCGCGCGGTGAGCACCCTGTCCTCGGCATCCTCGATCCGGTGGTAGGCGGACCGCGCGGTGACCTTCTGCCAGGCGGCGCGTTCGGTGGGAGGGAGATCGGCGCCCGCGGTCTCGGTGAGGTTCCTGCGCGTCTCCACCGCCCCGGTGAACTGGACCAGTTGGCGACCGTCGAGGCGCTTGGTGAGGACGGCCGTGGCGAGCAGTGCGTCCTCGCGGGCGAGCATCTCGTCGGCGCGGGCCATTTCGAGGAGTACGCGGGCGTCTGACCCGAGCGCGTCGTCCTGGATTCCGGTGAGGGCGCCGGAGACGCCGAAGCCTGCGGTCACGGCCTGGGTGTACCGGTCGTACACGGCGCTCTCGTCGCGCTCCTGGCTCCCCGTGCCGGCGTCGGCGCGCAGATCATGCACACGGTCGAGGAACCGGTCGAGCCGGTCGGCGACGCCGGCCGGAAGGCGGCCGGCGTCGGCGATGGTGTGGTCCTTGTCCAGTCGCAGCGCGGCGAGCGCGGTATCGGTGCGTTTGGTCTGCTGTTCCAGTGCCTTGGCATGGACGCTGCTGGGCGCGGCGGTCTGGATCAGGGCGGCTCTGCGTTCGGCCTGGAGGGCGGTGACAGCGGTGGATATCGGCGCCCGCACTTCTTCGTCCGCGCGTTGCAGTTGCCGCAGCAGTGCCACGTCCTGGGCCGTGTTGACCGTGGCGAAGCCCCAGAGAGCCAGCAGCGAGACGACGGGCACCACCAGCAGCGAGATGACCTTCGCGCGTACGGTCCTGGGGCGCAGGTTTCGGCGTCCACGTGGCCCGGACGTCTGCTGCGTCAGCAGCAGATGTGCGTCGCGTTCGGCGCTCTCGTCGGCCGGCGGCCCCGCGTGCGCGCGGCGTCCGCGCGCCGTGGGCGCGGTACCGGGCCGGGCGGCGGTCGTCGTGCCGGGGTCCGGGGTCGTGCGGGGTGGGCGCATGGCCTCCTCGTTCCGGGTGTGGGGCCTGAGCTGGGGCGAAAGGGAGCTGTGCTGTGACGTCAGTGCGTCACGGACGGAGAGACGTCGTGGCCGCGGGAGCCGCGCCGGGGGCGGGGATCACGTCCGCGCTGCGTGGGGCCCGTCGAGGCCCCATCGGCCGCCGGTTCCGTGGTGCGCTCGGCGGAGACGTAGGCGGCGCGCTCCCGGGCCGTCGGCGACAGGGCGACGAACGCCGAGGTCAGGAAGAGGTATGAGCCCAGGCCGACGGCGAGGGGAAAAATGAACTGCATCGTCGTGGCCCCGGGGAGTTCGCTGCCGGAGGGGGCGACACTCACGCTGACGGCCATCATTCCGGTGTAGTGCATGCTGCTGACCGCCGCGCCCATGACGAGCGAGGCGAGGGCGACCGCGCGCGACGACTTGATGTTGAGGGCTGCCCACAGAGCGGCCGTCGCGGCGACGACGGCGATGACGACGGAGAGCACGACCCCCAGGGGGTCGTAGTGGATCGTGCCGTGCAGCCGCAGCGCCGCCATGCCGAGGTAGTGCATGCTGGCCACGCCGAGGCCGGTGCCGACCCCCCCGACGGCCAGCGCCCGGGTCCGGTCCCGGCTGTAACCGACGGCGAAGACACCGCAGCCGACCACCAGCATGGCCCCGAGCAGGCTGAGCAGGGTCAGCGGCACGTTGTAGCGGATCTCGGTGCCCGTCACGCCGAAGCCGAGCATCGCGACGAAGTGCATCGTCCAGATGCCGGTGCCGAGGGCGGAGGCGGCCGTGACCAGCCAGTTGCGGCGCGAACGGCCGCTCGTGTCCAGTGCGCGCACGGTACAACTCAGCCCGAGCGCCGCGCCGATCGCTGCCATCGCGTACGACAGTGCAGGTGTCAGCCAGCCGAAGGTGGCGTGGTCCAGGTGTCCCATGGATCGGGGACGCTAGTCGCCATGGGGGCGCACGTTCGGGGCCCATTTCGAAAGCTGCCGGAATATGACAGAGAGATGATCCCGAACGATCGGGCTGTGCTCGAACATGCACATCACATTCCGTCCGGTTCACTCCGGTTGCCGGTGCGCGATCATGTCCGTATGGCCGATGACCACACACACGTCCAGGACTTCTTCACCGCCCGCGCCGCGGACTGGGACACCCGCTTCCCGGACGACGGTCCGGCCTACGCCGCCGCTGTCGAAGCCCTCGGGCTGCGCCCCGGCGACGCCGTCCTCGACGCAGGCTGCGGTACGGGACGCGCGCTGCCCGCCCTGCGGGCCGCCGTCGGGCCGCACGGTACGGTCCTGGGCGCCGATCTCACACCGGCGATGCTGGACGCGGCGGTACGCGCCGGACGCGACCGCAGTGGTCAGCTGCTCCTCGCCGACGTCGCCCGTCTGCCGATGCGGTCGGGTGTGCTCGACGCGGTGTTCGGTGCCGGCCTGATCTCGCACCTGTCGCGCCCCGGGCCGGACCTGGCGGAGCTGGCCCGCGTCGTACGTCCAGGAGGACAGCTGGCGCTGTTCCACCCCATCGGCCGGGCCGTGCTGGCCGCTCGCCACGGCCGGCGGACAACGGACGACGATCTGCGGGCCGAGCCCAACCTCCGGCGGCTGCTCGCACGTTCCGGCTGGCAACTGGTCTCCTACACCGATGAGGACGCACAGTTCCTCGCACTCGGCGTCCGGACGGGCTGACCTGGGCCCGGCTCACGCAGCCACGCGCTCACTCGACCGGGGCGCCCGGCCGCCGCTTGTGCGGGATCGGGCAGCCACCGACGCCGGGGGTCGGAAAGGTACCCAGCTCGCCGACCTCGTAACCGTCCGGATAGCCCTTGATCTCCGGGTTCTGGCGCGCATAGTGCGCGGTGGACCGGGGCGGCAGCAGTCGCACGGCCCTCGCCCGAAGCCGCAGCGCGCCCCGGGTGAGATGGCGTGCGACGGGACCCGGTCGTTCGTAACGGAACGCCCGCAGCAGCGCATCGTCGAGGAGCGCGAGACTGGCTTTGCGTACGACGGGTGCGAGCGGGCCCGGATACCAGGAGCCCATCAGTGCCAGCGTGGCGTCGGAGACACTGCGCGCCCCTTCGTCCCAGCCGAAGTGCTCGTCCTCGTACGTGTCGAGGGTGTGCTCGAATTCCTCGAAGGTCTGTGGCACGTCCTTGATGCCCATGTGCGCGCCGAGAGTGCGGTAGTAGACGGCGAACGCCCGCAGTTCATGTTCGGAGAGGCAGCGCCAGCCGTAGCTGTCGATCCAGCGCTTCGGGACCACGACGAACGTACACAGCACGTAGCGCATGTCGTCGTTGCTGATGTCGTAGCTGCGGTGCATCTGGTTGATCCGGCGGATCGCCGTGCGCCCCGGGTCGCTGTCGAAGCCGTGCTCCACCACGGTGTCGAGGAGCAGCGCGGTGTCGTCGTACCGCTTCTGCGAACGATCCGTCAGCTCGGCTGTTTCGGCGAGGAGCCGGCCGATGCTCGGAACCGCATACGTGCGGTACAGGGCCAGTTCGAGCGCACGGGTGATGTCCCAGGGGAACTCGTACGTCGCCGTGAGCCGGTAGATCTCCAGGAAGTCCCGCTCCGGATCGAGCCGCCGGATCTCCTTCAGGCGGTCGTATCGCTTCACCGCACTGCCCCCGTTCCTCAGTCGAAGGTCAAACTCTACGCGGAAGGGGAAGAGCGTAAGTATGTACGACCGCACCACGCGTGCACGGCTCCCCGGAAGGCGGTCCCCCATGATCGACATGCTCAGCAGTCTGCGGAAGGCTGTGTCACCCGGCCGAAAGGGTGAGCAGCCCGCGCCGCCGCGCGACGAACGGCAGCGCAAACAGCACAATCTGTTCGACGCAGCCGCCACCTATGTCGCGGCTTGCGTGGAGGACGACCAGGATCGGATCGACGAGGCGAGCAGCTGGGTGTCGCCCGAGGCACTCTCCTTCGGCGTGAACGAGCTGGCCTGCCGGGCGGTCACCGCACTGGCGCGGGAGACCGGCCAGTCGCCGCAGAACGTGGCTCGTACGCTGCTCGGCCTGCCCGTCGACTGAACCGCGACGTCCGCTTGCCGCGGTTCGGTGAGTCCTGCCTTGTCAGGGCCTCGACGGCCGCGTTACCCACTGGTTAAGGTGCGCCGACGGAAAACGATGAGGGACGAGGAGGGTGCTGTGGCCGGGACGGACGACACAGTCGCCGACGAAGACGCACTGTATGTGCTGACCGCGGTGCTGCTGACACCCGCGCAGTTCCCGAGCGTGCTCGGGGACGACTACCCGGCGGCCTGCGCGGCACTCGGCCTCGAACCGTACGCCGAGGGTTACGGGCTGGTCCTCGGGCAGGACGACGGCGGGGCCCGGTGGACCGTCGTCGTCGATGACGTGTCCCTGGTTGCCGTCGCCATCGCCTCCTGGGACTGCGGTATGGAGTACGACCTCTCCCCCGACGACCGTTCGGTGGTCTGCGCACTCCCTGGCTGGCCGCTGGCGCTGGCGGTCGCCGCGCCGGGGGTGCCGGCGCCGCACGATCCGCTGCCGGACCCGGAGGCCGAGGGAACCGATCTGCCGGCGCTGACCCCTCCCGACACGGAATCGTGGGGGCCCCCGCAGAGGCGGCTGGGGGCCGACGAGATCGCGTTGCAGTGGGCGGCGTGGCGCGAGCAGATCGACGACGCCACGGCGTTCGCGGGTACGGCCGTGGCGGGCAGCGCCGATGACACCGCAGGCGAGAACGCCGCAGACGTCGCGCACGCTTCGGACCCCTCGGGCTCCGCGGACGAGCTGGGCGCGGGAGACCCCGATGCCGGCGCAAGCACCGACGCGGACACCTCAGCCGACACTGCCGATGCCGATGAGGAGCGCCCGGCCGACGACACCGTGTCCTCCGGCGGCCATCCCGGTGTCCGACGTGTGCTGGAAGAGGCCCATGCGTACGTGGACAGCCCGCCGCCGCCCGGACGTATCCGCTCCTCCTTCGCCCCCGGTGGCGCCCGCACCCTGCGAGCCGACGGCCCCGGCTGGTCCCTGGTGGCCAGGACCGATGACATCGCATTCATCTTGCTGGACGAGGAACCCGGCGAGGTCCTGCCGGTCGGCCGCGGGACGGAGCTGCCCGGTCTGCTGAAGGCGCTCGAGGCGCTCGCCGTGCGACCGGCCTGAGTCGCGGCGCCCCCTACAAGGCCGGGCCGAGGCCCGGGCGCTCGCAGCGCCTGCTCCGTCCCGGCCTCCGCCGGTCGCGAGCCGGCCTGTGGTCGAGCCGGGGGCTCGGCCGGCCACCTGCGCGGCCCGGCTGCCCTGTTCCGTCGGCCTCTACACACGCTCCAGCGGTCGGTGCGGTTCGGCGGGCAGTTCGACCGTGACCGGGTCGCCGGGCCGGACCACACCGCCGGTCCTGACGACGCTCATGATCCCGGCCTTGCGCACGATGTTGCCCGCCTCGTCCCGGCCGACGACCTGCTTGAGCAGCCCTTCCTGGAAGGTGTCGATCTGCAGGCACGGGTTGCGCAGCCCGGTGACCTCGACGACGGCCTCGTCGCCGAGGTGCAGCAGCGTGCCTACGGGCAGCGCGAGAAGATCGACGCCGCGCGTGGTGACGTTCTCCCCGAGGTCACCGGGGGCGACCTCGAAGCCCTCTGCACGCAGCTCGTCGAAGAGTTCCTCGTGGATGAGATGAACCTGGCGCAGATTCGGCTGGGTGGGGTCCTGTGCGACGCGGGAGCGGTGCTTCACCGTGACTCCCGCATGCACATCCCCCTCCACTCCGAGTCCGGTCAGCAGGGTGACGGTCTGCCGGTTCGGCTTGGTGAATGAGTAAGCCCCGCTACTGCTCACCACGGTGACGGTCCCGTTCATCTACGAAGAACCCCTTTCAGCGGCCTATTTCCTTGCGGGTGATCCTGCGGAGCCTGCGCCGCTGGGAGGGATCCAGCATCAGGTAGGCCACCGTCGGCACTCCGATCAGTACCAGCAGCGACAGCCAGAATCCGATGAACGGCATCAGGATGACTGCCGCGACGACTCCCCCGATGGCAATCTTTGCGCTGTTCGACATCGTCCACGCCTCCTACGC
This sequence comes from Streptomyces sp. NPDC057486, assembly GCF_042802415.1. Classification (NCBI taxonomy): domain Bacteria; kingdom Bacillati; phylum Actinomycetota; class Actinomycetes; order Kitasatosporales; family Streptomycetaceae; genus Streptomyces; species Streptomyces sp. NPDC057486. Next base: position 36,544 of record NZ_JBHVEE010000013.1, read on the forward strand.
GGCTCACGCCGCTCCTGCTGTGAGAACGCCTGTGCGTCCCCATCGGTTCCGGCCCGCGGCGGCAGGCCTCCCGCCGGATCACCTCAGGGGTTCACCGACCTCGTGCATGTGCTGCAGCGCCTGCCGGTAGGACTCGATGAGTCCGGTCTCCGCGTACGGCATTCCCAGCGCCTCGCAGTGGGCGCGCACCAGGGGCTGCGCCCGGCGCAGATGGGGGCGGGGCATGCTCGGGAAGAGGTGGTGCTCGATCTGGTAGTTGAGCCCGCCGAGGAACCAGTCGGTGAGGACGGCGCCGCGCACATTGCGCGAGGTGAGGACCTGCCGCCGGAGATGCCCCCAGCGCTCGCCCTCGGGATCGGGCATCTCCATGCCCTTGTGGTTCGGCGCGAAGGCCATGCCCAGGTGGAGCCCGAAGAGTGCATGGTGCACGAGTGCGAAGACGACGGCCTTGCCGGGAGACATGACGGTGAGGAGCAGCGTCGCGTACAACCCGAGGTGGGTGACCAGGAGGGCTGCCGAGAGGACACGCTCACGGGCCGGCTGCTGCCGCAGGTACTGGAAACCGGAGATCTTGAGGGCGATGCCCTCGAGGAGCAGCATCGGGAAGAACAGCCGGGCCTGGTTACGGGTCAGCCAGCGGGCGAAGCCTTCACGCTGGGCCGCCTGCTTCTGGGTCCAGACCAGGGCGCCGACGCCGACGTCGGGGTCCTTGTCGATGTGGTTGGGGTTGGCGTGGTGGCGTACGTGTTTGTCGTTCCACCAGGCCTCGTTCATGCCGAGGAGCAGATTGGCGTGGATCAGCCCGATGATGCGGCTCGCCTGTCGGTCGCCGGTGATCTGGGCGTGTCCGGCGTCGTGGCCGAGGAACGCGGTGCGGGCCCAGAACACCGCCAGCGGCAGGGCGAGCAGCAGGGTCCACCAGGTGTCGCCGAGAAGGGCCAGGCCGGTCGTCACGGCGCCCAGGGCGAGGAGGTTGGCCGCGATGCGCGCCGCGTACCAACCGGTGCGCCGCTTCAGAAGTCCCTGAGTCCTGACGGCCCGCAGGAGAGGCGCGAAGTCGCTCCCGGAACCGCCGGCGGTTCCGGTGCCTCGCGCGAATCCCGCCGGTGCGGCACTTCCGGTGCCTGGGGCGTCCCGCGCGCCTCCGGCACTGTCCGCACTGCGGGCACGGTCGCGGATGCGGTCCGCGACGGTGACTACGGCCTCGGGCATGGCGTCTCCGGTCTCTGGAAGGCTTGATATGTGCTCTGACCTGTTGAAACGTACGGGCAGGGGCCGCACGCCAACCATGGCGCCACCACCCGGGATTCCGGGGGGCAGCCCCCTCCCCGCAGAGGGGTGCTGGCTACACCCGACCGCCCACAGACACCCATGAAAGTGATGTGGATCACGGAGATCGCACTCCCGGGCGCCGCTGTCGTGGAGTACCCTCGGCGACCTTGGCATTCACTAGTCAAATTTGAGGAATCCGACATCGCCGTGCACAGGCTTCCCGCGCCGACCCCCGCCGAGATCTCCGCACTCTCCCGCTGCTCCGTCGTCTTCCTGCCCTCGGACCCCGCCCGCACCGGCCGGGTCGCTTTCTGCCATCCGGACGGCAGCAGCCCGCCCGACGCCCCCGGGACGGTCGGGGAACTGACCGTCGTCGGGGCCGATGCACGCCCGTACCGTGTTCCGGCCCTGCTGCTGCCCGTGCGCGACGCCCTGCCCGTTCTGACCCGCGCGCGGGCGGCCACGCACTCCCATCCCGCGGCGGCGTTCTGGGGCGCTGCCGCACTCCTCGCCCTCCAACTCGCCGCCCGCGGGCTGCTGCTGCCGGGGCTGAGCGCCACGGACCACGACGCCTGGCGGACCGGTCCCCTGACGGCCTCCGATCTCGACCGGATCCGTGACCTCGCGGCCTCCATGCCCCCCACCGCCCATGCGGTGCCGCTCGACGAGGACGCCGATCCCGTACTCCTGCCGGAGCCGGAGCGGCTGCTGCGCGCATTCCTGGACGCGGTCGCGGACGGCCTGCCGCGCACACCCGCAGCGGTGTTCGCCACCGGCAGCCCGGCATTCGCCGTCGACACGCCACAGCGTCTGCCGGACCGTCGCGGCTGGGCCGCCGATGTCGCGGCCGGGCACGACGCGGGAGTGCGGCTCTCGCTGCGTATCGAGCTCACCGGTCCTCCCGGGGTGCACGAGGACACCGAGCCGCACGCCGGGCCGTCCTTCCGTGCGGTCCTGCAGATCCACAGCGTCAGCGATCCGACGCTGGTCGCCGATGCCGCCGACGTCTGGGCGGGCAACGCACCGACCGCGACGGCATTCGGTCCTCGGGCCCGGATGGACGCCCTCCTCGCGCTGCGCCGCGCCGCCCGCGCCTGGCCGCCGCTGGCTCCGCTGCTGTCGGCCGCCGTCCCGGATTCCGTCGATCCGGCCGACGAGGAGATCACCGAACTGCTCGGCCCTGCCGCCCGGGCGCTCGCCGCGACCGGGGTCCAGGTGCACTGGCCCAAGGAGCTCTCCCGTTCCCTCACCGCACGCGCGGTGATCGGCCCGCCGGACGACGAGAACGGCCCAGACGGCGACGGCGAGTCCCGCAATGGGCGGTCCGCATCGGACGCCCCGTCGTTCCTGTCCGCCGACGCGCTGCTGGCGTTCAACTGGTGGTTCGCACTCGGCGGCCAGAAGCTGAGCCGCGCCGAACTGGACCGCCTGGCCGAGGCCAGCAGGCCGATCGTCCGGCTGCGCGACCAGTGGGTGCTCATCGACCCCGAGGAGGCGCGCCGCGCCCGCGAGTCGCAGGACCGCAAGGTCACCCCGATCGACGCACTCGGCGCCGTACTGACCGGTTCCGCCGAGGTCGACGGCCGCAGGGTCGACGTACAGGCGACGGGCTGGCTCGCCCAGCTGCGGTCCAGGCTCGCCGATCCCGAGTCGGGCGAGCAGCAGACGGTCGGTCAGCCCGCCGCGCTCGCCGCGACGCTGCGGGACTATCAGCTGCGCGGTCTGAACTGGCTGCACACCATGACCTCGCTCGGCCTCGGTGGCTGTCTGGCCGACGACATGGGGCTGGGCAAGACCATCACGCTCATCGCCCTGCATCTGCACCGGCAGAGCGTCGACGAGGCGGCCGGACCGACCCTGGTGGTCTGCCCGGCCTCGCTGATGGGCAACTGGCAACGGGAGATCGAGAAGTTCGCCCCCGGCACACCGGTGCGCCGCTTCCACGGCGCGTCCCGCAGCCTGGAGGGCCTGGGGGACGGCGAGTTCGTCCTCACCACGTACGGCACGATGCGGCTCGACGCGGCAAGGCTCGCCGAGGCCGGGTGGTCCATGGTGGTCGCCGACGAGGCGCAGCACGTCAAGAACCCGTACTCGGCGACCGCGAAACAGCTGCGGACGATCGGCGCGCGAGCCCGGGTGGCACTCACCGGCACCCCGGTGGAGAACAACCTCTCCGAACTGTGGGCGATCCTCGACTGGACGACACCCGGGCTGCTGGGCCGGCTCGGCACGTTCCGCACCCGGTACGCGCGGGCCGTGGAGGGCGGCGGCGACCCGGCGGCGGCCGACCGGCTCGCCGCGCTGGTCCGGCCGTTCCTGCTGCGGCGGCGCAAGTCCGATCCGGGCATCGCTCCGGAACTGCCGCCGAAGACGGAGACGGACCGTACGGTGTCGCTGACGGCGGAGCAGACCGGTCTGTACGAGGCGGTGGTACGGGAGACCCTGGCCGAGATCTCAGGCGCAGACGGGTTCGCCCGGCGCGGCCTGGTGATGAAACTGCTGACGGCGCTGAAGCAGATCTGCAACCACCCGGCGCAATACCTCAAGGAGGAGCGGCCGCGGATCGCGGACCGTTCGGGGAAGCTGGAACTCCTGGACGAACTGCTCGACACGATCCTCGCGGAGGATGCGAGCGTGCTCGTGTTCACCCAGTACGTGCAGATGGCACGGCTGCTCGAACAGCATCTGGCAGCCCGCGGAGTGCGTACCCAGTTCCTGCACGGGGGCACGCCGATCGCCGATCGCGAGGCCATGGTGGACAGGTTCCAGGCCGGCGAGGCCCCCGTCTTCCTGCTGTCGCTGAAAGCGGCGGGCACAGGACTCAACCTCACTCGGGCCGGCCATGTCGTGCACTTCGACCGCTGGTGGAACCCGGCGGTCGAAGCACAGGCCACCGATCGCGCGTACCGCATCGGGCAGACCCAGCCGGTGCAGGTGCACCGGCTGATCGCCGAGGGAACGATCGAGGACCGGATCGCCGACATGCTGGCCCGCAAAAAGGGTCTCGCGGATGCCGTGCTCGGTTCCGGCGAGTCGGCGCTGACAGAACTGACCGATGCGGAACTGGCGGATCTGGTGGAGTTGCGAGGGGGCGCGCGATGAGTGACGGCTACGGGAACGACGCATACGAGTTCGACGGGTACGCATCCGACGACGTCGCCGACGAGGAGTCGACACCGGCGCAGGAACGCACCTTCGCCGCCCTGCCGCCGTTGCGGGGCCGCGGTTTCGCCGAGTCCTGGTGGGGCCGCGCATGGTTGAAGGCCCTCGAGGACACGGCGCTGGACGGCAAACAGGTCAAGCAGGGGCGCCGGTTCGCCCGCGAGGGGCGGGTCGGCGCGGTCTCCGTGCGGCCCGGTCGGATCACCGCGGTCGTCCAGGGCCGGGACTCGACCGCGTACCGCAGTGATGTGCTGCTTCAGCAGCTGAGCGAGGAGGAGTGGGACCGGTTCCTGGACATGGCGGTAGACCGGGCCGGGCACATCGCCGCGCTGCTCGACCGGGAGATGCCACCGCACCTGGTGGAGGACGCGGCGGCCGCCGGAGTGGATCTGCTGCCGGGCATCGGAGATCTGGATCCTGAGTGCACGTGCGAGACGTGGGACCACTGCCCGCACTCCGCCGCCCTCTGCTACCAGGTCGCGCGGCTGCTGGACCAGGACCCGTTCGTACTCCTGCTGATGCGCGGGCGCGGCGAGCAGCGGCTGCTCGACGAGCTCCAGGTGCGGATCGCGGTCCGTGCCGCGGAGCGGGAACCCGCGGAGCCCTCCGCTGCGGAGAACCGCCGGGTGCGCGGTGTACGGGCGGACGAGACGTTCGCCGCGCGGGACATCCTGCCCCCGCTGCCCGCTCCCCTGCCGCTGCCCGCGGAGCCCGGTCCTGCCCCGTCGCTGCACACGGAGACCGAACCGGAGCCCGGTCTCGACCCGGCGGCACTGGAGGTCCTGGTGACGGACACTGCGGTACGCGCCTACCGGATGCTGGCGGACGCCCTTGCTCCGGGCCACGAACAGCAGCCGGTGCAGAGCGAGTTGACGCCCGAGCAGGACGTGGTGAGGCTGGTCGCCGACGCTCGTCCCGAGCCCTGGATCGTGACCCGGTTGAGTACCGGATCCGGGCGGCAGCGGGCCGAACTCGACGCTGCGGTGCGAGCTTGGGGTTATGGCGGCGCGGCCGCGCTCGCGGTACTCGACGAGGAATGGGCGCCCGATCCGGAGACCCTCGCCAGGGCCCGTGCGCGGCTCGCCCAGGCATGGGAGGACGGCGAGCGCCCGCAGTTGCGAGCGGCGGGGAACCGCTGGACCGTTACGGGCGGCGGCGTACAGCTGCGGTACGGGCGGGACGGGCGCTGGTGGCCGTACCGCAAGGAGCGCGGCCGCTGGAACCCCGCGGGCCCGGCGGACGACGATCCGGCGGCGGTGCTGGCGGGCGTGCTCGGCGCCGGTCAGGTCCAGGCCGACGGATCATCGACAGAGCCATGACCGGACGCCGCCGTTTCGTCAGCATCGGCCCCGAACCCCCGAATGCGCACGGAACAAAAATCCCCAATATAAACCACGCCCACCAACGATTC
>NZ_JBHVEE010000013.1:42398-110336 GCF_042802415.1 Streptomyces sp. NPDC057486
CGGACTGGTCCTGGCCTCCGGATCATCGACCGCGCAATGACCGGCCGCCGCCGTTGCGACCGCTGCGGCACCTCGCCGCGCTGTCCCCACGTCCGAATGCGCCCAGTATGAGGCCCCTCCGCCTTGCGATGCACCGCGTCTGACGGTTGTCGACGGCTGATCCGCCTTCCCACACCCCCCACCCAACTTCCGTTTCCCGCATTCGACTTTCGGCGCCCTACTGTCTTCCGCCACCCGTGCGGCACCCGTACGGTAGGGCGCGCGAGACGCTCGGCCGTACATCGGACAACGCATTCCGGTCAGCGGACCAGAGGGGGTCACGGGTGTCGGGGGAATCGGGTTCGGTGCTGTTGCGCGACGCCGTAGGGCTGCGCGAAGTTCTTTTCCAGAGCATTACGGCGATGGCGCCCGCCGCGGCCATCGCCGCATCCATCCCGTCGGGAGCCGCGTTCGCCGGCGGCAGTCTGCCGCTGTCCGTGCTGGTGGCGCTGGTTGCCTGTCTGTTCACCGCGTCGTGCGTCGCGGAGCTGGCCCGCCATCTGCCCGCGGCCGGTTCGGTCGCCACATACTCCGCGCAGGGCCTGCATCCGGCCGTCGGCTTCCTCGTCGGCTGGGGCTATGTCTTCGTCGAGGCGCTGGTGCCCGCGCTGCTGTTGCTGCAGCTCGGCTTCACGACGGCGGGCACGCTGCACCAGGAGTGGTCGTCCTACCCGGCGGACCTGTGGTGGCCGTGGTCGCTGCTGGGCGCAGTGATCATCGCACTCGCCGGCTACTTCGGGGTACGGGCGTCCGCCCGATTCGGCACCGTCCTCGGCATCTTCGAAGTGCTGGTGTTCGTCGCATTCGCGGTGCTGCTGATCGGGCAGGCCGGCTCGGACAACACGCTGTCGGTGTTCGGTACGTCGCACACCGCGGACGGCTTCGACGGAATCAGCGGCATCTTTGCCGGATCGGTCTACACCGTGCTGGCGTTCGCGGGCTTCGAGGCGGCGGCGCCGCTCGCCGAGGAGACGAAGAACCCGCGGCGCACCATGCGACGGGCGGTGCTCGGCGCCGCGCTGTCGATCGGGCTGGTGTACGTCCTCACCACGTACGCCATGTCCGTGTACTTCGGGCCCGACCGGTTCGCCGGGTTCGGCGCCTCGGGGGTGGCGTCATGGGAAGGCGTGGCGCGGGCCTCGTTCGGGCTGTTCTGGGTCCTTCTCTTCCTCGCCGTCGTCAACTCGACCGTGGCCAATGCCAATGCGTGCGCGAACGTGTCGACGCGCACCGCCTTCGCCCTCGGCCGAATCGGCGTGTTCCCGCACGCGTTCGCGCGGCTTCATCCGCGCCGTCGCTCGCCGGTCACCGGTGTGGCCGTGCAGTTCGTGATCGCGGTCGGCGCGGCGCTGGGGCTCGGCTTCGGCTATGACCCGGTGACCGCGTTCGTCCTCCTGGCGACCGTCATCGTCACCGTGATCACCGGCGTGTACATCGTCGTCAACCTGGCCTGCGCCGGGTACTTCCTGCGCCGGCGTCGCGAGGCGTTCAATCCCGTACTTCATCTTCTCTTCCCGGTACTGGGCATCGCGGCGTTCGTACCGGCGCTGCTGACGGCCGCCGGAATCCCGGCCTTCGACTTCGTCTCGGAGCTCAGCGCCCCCGTTTCGTACGCGGGGCCGGTCGTCGGTATCTGGATGCTCATCGGCGTCGTTGTACTGGTGGTGCTGGTGCGCAGACACCCGGAGCGGGTGGCCCAGACCGGACGGATCCACCTGGACGAGGCCCCGGAGGCCGTCGTCGACATCGGGACAGGAGCAGAACAGCGATGAGCGACCCGCGGATCCTGACCGTGCGCCCCAGGGAGGGCGAGTACGCATGGACCTTCGGCGGTGCGGCGCCGGTGGCCCGGATCGAGCCCGGCACCTTCCTCGACGTGTACACGGAGGACTGCTTCGTGGGCCGGGTGCGCTCCGAGAAGGACCTGGTCTCCGCGGTCTGCGAGTTCCCGTTCCTCAACCCGCAGACCGGTCCCTTCCATGTGGTCGGGGCGGAGCAGGGCGACACCGTCGCGGTGCACTTCGTGTCGATCGAACCGGCCAGGGACTGGGCGGCGTCCACGACCGTGCCGCTGTTCGGGGCCCTGACCTCCACCCATACGACAGCGTCGTTGCAGGCCCCGCTGCCGGAGGTGGTGTGGATGTGGCAGTTGGACCGGGCCCGCCGCACCTGCCTGTTCAACGCCCGGGACAGCGACATCCAGGTGGAGCTGCCGATGGATCCGATGCACGGCACCGTGGGGGTGGCTCCCGCCAATCTGGAGGTGCGATCCGCGCTGGTTCCCGACGCGCACGGCGGGAACATGGACACGCCCGAGATGCGGGCCGGGGTCACCTGCTATCTGGGCGTCAATGTCGAGGGCGCGCTGCTGAGTCTGGGCGACGGACACGCCCGCCAGGGCGAGGGCGAGACCTGCGGGGTCGCGGTGGAGTGCGCGATGAACACCGTGGTCCTGGTCGAGTTGCTCAAGGGAGTGGCGACGCCGTGGCCGCGAATCGAGTCGGACACCCATATCGTCTCGACCGGTTCCGCCCGCCCTCTCGAAGATGCCTTCCGCATCTCGCAGTTGGACCTGGTGCAGTGGCTGGCACGCGACTACGGGCTTTCCGAGCTCGACGCGTACCAACTGGTCAGCCAGGCCGGTGAAGCGCCGCTGGCGAACGTCTGCGACACCAACTACACCTGCGTGGCGAAGATTCGCAAGGACTGGCTACCCGCGGGCGATCCTCATCGTGGACTGCATCGGCACCTCCGCGAGACCGCCGCCCTGCTCCCCACCCCCTGACCCCGCACCCCGTACACCGTATCCCCCCTTCCCCCCCACAGGAGCGTTGATGCACCGCAGATGGATTCTCCAGGGCGCCGCGGCGACCGCCGCGGCGGCACTGCTGCCCGCTTCCACCCGCGCCGCGGCTTCAGCTGCAGCGGGCAGCACCGACTACCCGCTCGCGCACTGGACGCCCGCGTCCACGTCGAACTACACGGCATCCAACCGCCCTTCGGCCTATCCGGTGCAGTACGTGATCATCCATGTCACGCAGGAGACGTTCTCGGACACGGTCGGCATCTTCCAGAATCCGGCTAAGCAGGTCTCCGCGCACTATGTGGTGCGTTCGGGGGACGGGTACGTCGCGCAGTGCGTACGGGAGCAGAACATCGCCTGGCATGCGGGCAACTGGGACTACAACACCCGCAGCGTCGGCATCGAGCACGAGGGCTGGGTCGACCAGCCGTCGTACTTCACCAACGCCCTGTACGAGCAGTCGGCTCTGCTGACCGCATCGGTGTGCGACCGCTACGGCATCCCCAAGGACCGCGCACACATCCTCGGCCACGCCCAGGTCCCGGGCACCGATCACACCGACCCCGGCCCCAACTGGGACTGGGTGCGCTACATCCGCCTCGTCAACCTCTACAGCACCGGCTGACCCGCTGCGGGTCCGATGACTCCCGCACCGAGGTTGTCGCAGAGCCCGGCTGCGACGACGATGGGGATGCACGGAGTCCCCCGGACGGGAGAGTGAGTTGACGGACCCCTGGGTGGCGCTGACAGCCGACACCGACCCCGGCGAACGGCTCGGCGAAATGCGCCACGCACACGAGGTGTTCACCACCGCCGGACGGCTGGAACGACCGGTACGTTCCGTGGTCGGCGAGTCGTGGCGGCGCTCCGCGAGGGCCCGGGTCAGCCCGGACGGCGCGGCCCTGGTCGAGCTGGGCCCGGACGAACTCGGACCGTACCGGGAGGGACACCCCCTCGCCCGCGCCATGCCGGTGATCCGTGAGCTGATGGGTGCGTACGCGACGGACGGCGAACACCTTCTTGCGGTGTGCGACGCGCACGGCCGACTGCTCTGGGTCGAGGGGCACGCGACGACCCGCCGACGCGCCGACCGGATGAACTTCGTGGAGGGTGCCCGCTGGTCCGAGTCCGTGGCCGGGACGAATGCTCCGGGGACGGCGATCGCCGTGGACCGTCCGGTCCAGGTGTTCGCCGCCGAGCACTTCCTGCGTCCGGTCCAGCAGTGGACGTGCGCCGCGGCGCCGCTGCACGACCCGCACACGGGACGGGTGCTCGGCGCCGTCGACATCACCGGCGGCAATCGGCTCGCCCATCCGCACAGCCTGGCATTCGTCCAGGCAGTGGCACGCGCCGCCGAGTCCCAGCTCGCCCTGCTCGCGCCTGAACCAGCCGGGGAGTCCCTACAGTTGAGCGCGCTCGGCCGGGACGAAGCGCTGCTCGTCGCGGGCGGCCGCAAGATCCGGCTCAGCAGGCGGCACAGCGAGATCCTGGTGGCACTCGCACGTCACCCGGAGGGCCTCGGAGGCGACGAACTGCTGGTCGAGCTGTACGAGGACGAGACGGTGACCCCGGTGACGCTGCGGGCCGAACTCTCCCGGCTGCGCCGGCTGCTCGGCCCCGAACTGCTGCTTTCCCGCCCCTACCGGTTCGCCGCTCCGGTCGACGCCGACTTCGACGGCGTGGCGCGCAGACTGGCGTCCGGTGCGTTGGCGGCGGCGCTCAGCGCGTACGCGGGCCCGCTGCTGCCGGGCTCGCAGGCACCGTCCGTCGTCCGGCTGCGACGCCGTCTCGACGATCAGCTGCGGGCCTCGCTGATCGCGCGCGGCGACCCGGGGCTGCTGGCGGACTGGGCGTACAGTCCCTGGGGCGAGGACGACCTGCCCGTGTGGCAGGCGCTCGCCGCGGCGGCACCTCCCGGGCAGCGACCGGCGCTGCTGGCACGGGCCCGGACGCTCGACGCCGAACAGCGCTGACGCCTCTTCCGTCCGGCGCAACGAGGTTGCAACGTTCCCGTCCCTAGCCTCGCGCCGAGGGCCGCCCAACGGCGGGCGGCACCGGATCCGGGAGGCCACAGAGATGACCCGTTACGCTGCGCCGGGCACCGAGGACGCCATCGTCTCGTACGAGTCCCGCTACGACCACTGGATCGGCGGCGCGTACGTCCCGCCGGCCCTCGGCCAGTACTTCGAGAACCCGAGCCCCGTCAACGGGCGCCCGTTCACCGAGGTCGCCCGCGGCACCGCCCAGGACGTCGAACGCGCCCTGGACGCGGCCCACGCCGCCGCCCCCGCCTGGGGCGCCACCGCGGCCGGTGAGCGCGCCTCCGTCCTCAACCGGATCGCGGACCGGATGGAGGCGCACCTCGAGGAGCTGGCGGTCGCCGAGAGCTGGGACAACGGCAAGCCGGTACGGGAGACCCTGGCCGCCGACATCCCGCTCGCGATCGACCACTTCCGTTACTTCGCGGGCGCGTTGCGCGCCCAGGAGGGCTCGCTCAGCGAGATCGACGACGACACCGTCGCGTATCACTTCCACGAGCCGCTCGGCGTGGTCGCCCAGATCATCCCGTGGAACTTCCCGATCCTGATGGCGACGTGGAAACTCGCCCCGGCGCTCGCCGCGGGCAACGCGGTGGTCCTCAAGCCCGCGGAGCAGACACCGGCCTCGATCCATGTGTGGCTGAGCCTGGTCGCCGATCTGCTGCCGCCGGGTGTCGTCAACATCGTCAACGGCTTCGGCGCGGAGGCGGGCAAGCCCCTCGCCTCCAGCCCGCGCGTCGCGAAGATCGCCTTCACCGGCGAGACCACGACGGGGCGGCTGATCATGCAGTACGCCTCCGAGAACATCAAGCCGGTGACGCTGGAACTGGGCGGCAAGTCCCCGAACATCTTCTTCGACGACGTCTGGTCGGCCGACGACGACTTCCGTGACAAGGCTCTCGAAGGGTTCACCATGTTCGCCCTGAACCAGGGCGAGGTCTGCACCTGTCCGTCGCGGGCGCTGATCCAGCGGGGGCACTACAGCGAGTTCCTGGAGGCGGGCATCGCCCGCACCGAGAAGATCGTGACCGGCCACCCGCTGGACACGGACACGATGATCGGCGCTCAGGCCTCCAACGACCAGCTGCAGAAGATCCTTTCGTATCTGGACATCGGCCAGCAGGAGGGTGCGAAGGTTCTGTCGGGCGGACAGCGGATCGAGTACGACGGAGAACTGGCGGGCGGCTACTACGTCCAGCCGACGATCTTCGAGGGCGACAACCGGATGCGGGTCTTCCAGGAGGAGATCTTCGGCCCGGTCGTCGCCGTGACCTCCTTCTCGGACTTCGACGATGCCATCAGGACGGCGAACGACACGCTGTACGGGCTCGGGGCGGGCGTCTGGACTCGGGACATGAACACCGCGTACCGCGCGGGCCGGTCGATCCAGGCGGGCCGGGTCTGGACGAACTGCTACCACGCGTACCCTGCCCACGCCGCCTTCGGCGGCTACAAGCAGTCCGGTATCGGCAGGGAGAACCACAAGATGATGCTGGAGCACTACCAGCAGACCAAGAACCTCTTGGTGTCCTATTCGCCGAAGAAGTTGGGCTTCTTCTAGGGCGTGAGCCTGAAGTCCCGCCGTCCGCCCGAAGGGTGGGCCCGGCGGCGTCCGGTGCGTGCGATCGCAGGGCGGAGGGGCGTCCTCGTACCGGACGTACTCGGGCGGGCCCGACAACGCAGCGAGATGCCGTAGCTGTCGTCGTGCGCCCGCCAGGGATTACGGGACAGCCCTTAGACCCAGAAGAAGGGCGCCTGACCGGGCAAGATGCCCGTCAGGCGCCCTCCGCAGCGCACGGCCGAGTGGTAGGGCGAAAGCACGCGGTCGGGATCGACTTCGTCAGCGACTTCCGGTCCCGTCCAGCGAAGGCCGTTCAGCGGGTTCCGAGCGAAGCACCCGCGTTCGACAGCTACTCCGAGTACCTCGTTGCCCGCAGCCTTCTTTCGGTTCACGGTCTTCGCGGCAGCGGCCGTCCCGTCGACCCGCCGGCACACGCGTCGAGCCCTCGCCGCCGGCCCGTGGTGCCGCCCGGCTCACCCCCCGCGAGTTGCGCGGACAACGCGACGGGACACTGCTCGCGCGGCTCACCTCCGACGTGGAGGCCGTCGCGGGTCTGCCCGCGAACGTCGGCGCACCGCTCGCGGCGGCGGTCACCATCACGTGCCTGATCCAGATCCTGCTGCTGTGGGCGATGCCGCTCCCGGGCGTGGCCGAGCTGGTCGTCCGGGCGGCCGGGCTGGTCCGCGCCCGGCGGGCCCACTGCCGCGCGCGAGCCCATCTGCGCACCGCCGCCGAGGCCAGGGCCGCGCTCCGCACCGTACTGCTCGGCAGCCGGGCCGCCGGGTTGGCGTCCGCACCCAACGTGATGGACATTGATTTCATGGACATATGGGGCAAATGCGACGACATGCTTGTGCATCAGGACGAGCCCTACAATGCCGAAACGCCTCCTGGCGCTCTCGCTGCCCAGATCACCTCCCTGGACGCCTTCTACGGCCGCAACCACGCGCCGATCCCCCGCATCGACTCCGCGAGCTGGCGGCTACGGGTGGAAGGACTGGTCGATCGCCCCCTGGAGTTGTCGATGGACGATCTGCGCCACTTCACCGAGCGGACAGTGGTGGCGACGCTGCAGTGCGCAGGAAACCGCCGCGCCGATCTCATCGAGGTCCGAGACATACCCGGCCAGGTCCCCTGGGGTCCAGGAGCCATCTCCACTGCGAAATGGACCGGGGCGAGCCTGGCAGATGTACTGGCCGAGGCCGGAGCGCAGCCGGAAGCGGCCCACATCGCCTTCACCGGCGCCGATATGTCACAACAGGCCGCCCCACCCCAACCCTTCGGCGGCTCCATACCGGTGGCCAAGGCGACCTCCAGCGAGGTGCTTCTGGCCTGGGCCATGAACGATCAGGAACTACCCGCCGCGCACGGCGCTCCCCTGCGCGTGATCGTTCCGGGCTGGATCGGCGCCCGCAGCGTCAAATGGCTCCAACGCATCAGCGCGGAGGCCGAACCGACCGACAACTACTTCCAAGCCGAGTACAGCGTCCTGCCCCCCGAAGCCGACCCCGAGGCCGTTGGACCGGGCGACGGCATCACCCTCGGCCCGGTCGCGATCCACTGCGCCATCCTACGGCCCGGCAAGAACGACCACCTGCCCTCTGGACCGACCGAGGTCAGCGGGTTCGCCTTCGCCGGGGACGACCGAACCGTGGCACGCGTGGATGTCTCCGTCGACCACGGCAGCACCTGGACCCGCACGGATCTCGACCCCCCGGAGAATCCCTGGACCTGGCAGCACTGGCGCGCCGTGGTCACCCTGCCCCCCGGCGAGGCCGAGCTCATCGCACGCGCCTGGGACTCCACCGCGGCCGTGCAGGCCGAATCCCCGGCGACCGTCTGGAATCCCAGGGGATACGCCAACAACGCCGCGGCGCACCTGCACATCACATGCCGTCCCTGACCGAACGCTTTGGCAGAACCGCAGGGCCCCGTCGCCACTGCCTCATGTCAGAGTGCTACTGCTATCGATCTCCACGAACGCATCGCGCACTCGGCCGGATGAGCACTGGTCCCTCGCCGAGGAAAGCGAACGCAGCCAGACCTTCGCCGGCCCCGGCCGCCGCAAGCCGAGCGGTAACCGGCCGGGCTACCGCAAGGTCCGGGAAAGAATCCAGCGTTCGGCGCCGACGCTGACATCACCGCGTGGCGACACAGCCTCGGCCTACGAGAGAGAGCGCTCAGCGGGTGTGCATGTCCAAGGCGTCGATGATCTCGCGCCAGAGTTCGCGGGGGCGGTCGTGCCCCATTCCTGGAAGCAGCAAGAGCCTCGCTCCGGGGATCAGGTCGGCGGTGCGCTTCCCGCCACTGGGGTCGATCAGCGTGTCATCCAGACCGTGAATCACCAAGGTCGGTACTCGAAGCCTGCGGAGTGCGTCAGCGCGTGAGCCACCGAGGATCATTGCTCCGAGTTGCCGCCCGACTCCGGCCGGGTAGTAAGCGCGGTCGTAACTTTCGGCAGCCAGCTCACGAAGGAGTGCGGCGTTGCCGTAACGCTTGGAAGACCACACCAATTCGTTTTCCGCCGCTGCGATGTACCCCTCGCGATCGGACGGCTTCGGGCTGAAGAGCACTGCTTGGGCCTCGGCGCTCGGCCGGCCGTAGTCGGGCTCACCGGTCGAGGACATCATCGACGTCAGGGTCAGCACTCGCGCCGGCCGGCTGATAGCCATCGTCTGGGCGATCATGCCGCCCATCGAGGACCCGACCACGTGAGCTCGTTCAATTCCGAGCGCGGTGAGCAAACCGAGGCCGTCGTCGGCCATGTCCTGCAGTGTGTAGGGCACCATCGCGAGGGCGGACGAGATATCGCCCGAGCTCACAGCGTTGATGAACCGGCCCATGTCGACGGGGTGATCGTCGAACTTGGTGGACAGCCCGCAGTCGCGGTTGTCGTAGCGGATCACGTAGCGTCCACGTTCTGCGAGTGCGCGACAGAAGTTCTTGTGCCACGCGATCATCTGGGCATTGAAGCCCATCACGAGCAGGACGGCCGGATCGGAGGGATCACCGAAAGTCTCGTACTCGATGGACACTGCGGGCGAGGCTTCAACATTCGGCATGCTGGGAGTGTCCCAGCATCGCCCGTTTGAGCGCACCCGGATTAGCAGCGCTCGGCCTGCCCGTTCCGCAGCGGCCGGTGCAACGCGAGAGGCGCTCCGGTTGGAAACGCTGCCGTCACGAATAGCCGCCGCGCCCCCGGAGGATCCGGGCCACCGACTCCTCGGGATCCACCGTGGTCGCCCGCCTCGGATGGATCTCCAGCGTCTCGTACCGCACCCGGGCCACATGCGCGGCGTGCAGCGCCCGCAGCCCGCCGCTGACGGCGCGTCGGAAGCCGCGACACCCAGTCGCTCCGGAAAGCAGCCGACATCCACCTTCGACACACCCTGGGCGACGCTCCTCACGGGGCAGGCCTCGCCGGTCACAGTACTGGTCAGCACCGGTGACTTCCAGTCAACTTCGTTTGGTTCACCTGCCAATCGGTGCGCTCGGCACCCGCGCACGGGTGGCGCCGGCGCGGAAGATTCCTGTCAACCCATTACCAAGCGTTTACTGAGCAGATACCTTTCTCCTTGCCGGTGCCAGGGGGCGGAGCGATCCGGCCGTCCCTGCGTGCCCCGGAGTACCGCCGTATGTCGTTCGGCCAGTTTCGGCCATTAGGCCTACGTCTCATGGACCGCCGGAAGGAAGCGCTTTGAACGCTCGGAACCGCCGCACCACGGTAGCCGCCGTATCCGTCGCAGGGCTCATAGCGCCGCTGCTGCTGATCGGATCGGGCACCGCCTCCGCCCACAGCGACCCTGCCAAGGAGGCTGCCAAGCTCGCAAAGAAGCTCGTCAAGAAGAGCAACGCCGAGGATGCCTACGAGCATCTGAAGCAGTTCCAGCGGATCGCCGACAAGAACGGGAACACCCGGGTGGCCGGGTCGGAGGGGCACCGGAAGTCGGCCGAGTACGTCGAAGGCCTGTTGAGGAAGGCCGGGTACTCGGTGACCCGGAACGAGTTCGACTACCCGTTCACCGAGACACTGGCGCAGAGTCTGCGGGTGGTGTCGCCGCAGCAGCAGGACGTCCCGGTGATCGCCATGACATACTCCGCCAGCAGCCCGGTCGGCGGCATCACCGCCCCGGTCGCGGTGGTGCCGGTCAACGCCAGCACCGGGTGCGAGCCGGAGGACTACGCCCCCGGGACGTTCACCGGCAAGATCGCGCTGATCAAGCGCGGCGGCTGCACCTTTGCGCAGAAGCAGGAGACCGCCGCCGGTGCGGGCGCCGCCGGCGCGATCATCTACAACAACACCGAGGGCGCGCTCAACGGCACGCTGGGTGACCCGTCCGTCGCCAAGATACCGGCCGGCGGCGTCACGCAGGCGGACGGCGAGGCGCTCGCGGCCAAGGCCGCCGCCGGCGCAGTGACCGTCAACCTGGAGATCCGCACCTTCGCGGAGACCCGACACACCTACAACGTGATCGCCGAGACCAAGGGCGGCGACGCCGACAACGTGGTGATGTTCGGCGCCCACCTGGACTCGGTGGCGGCCGGCCCGGGCATCAATGACAACGGCTCCGGCTCCGCCGGCATTCTCGACGTGGCCCTGAACCTTGCCCACCAGAACGTCAAGAACAAGGTGCGCTTCGCCTGGTGGTCGGCTGAGGAGTTCGGCCTGCTGGGCTCGGAGGCGTACGTCAACAGCCTCTCGGCGGCGGACCGTGCGAAGGTCAAGCTGTACCTGAACTTCGACATGATCGCCTCGCCGAACTACGCCCAGTTCGTCTACGACGGCGACGACTCCGACCAGGTCGGTGCCGGCCCCGGCCCGGAGGGCTCGGCGCAACTGGAGAGGCAGATCACCGACTACCTGGACAGCCGGGGCACCCCGCACGAGGGCACCGACTTCACCGGCCGGTCGGACTACGGGCCGTTCATCGAGGTCGGCATCCCCTCGGGCGGCACCTTCACCGGCGCCGAGGGCATCAAGACGGCCGAGCAGGCAAAGGTGTACGGCGGTAAGGCCGGTGTCGCGTACGACGACTGCTACCACGCCGCTTGCGACACCCTGAAGAACATCAACATGAAGGCGTTCGACGTCAACGTCGACGTCATCGCCAACGCGGTGGGCCAGTACGCCTGGGACACCAGCCTTCTGAGCAAGCCGGTGGCGCCGCAGAACACCAAGGGTTCGGCGGGCAGCGGCGGTGGCCTGCACGAGGGCCACGACCACGAGGTCACCGAGTAACTCCCGTTACACACAGGAGGGGAGGGCCGGACTGTCCGGCCCTCCCCTTCGATGCTGCGGCGGAATGCGCGGTCGCTACGTGTTTCCTAAGGGCTGTCCCGTGATCCCTGGTGGATCACGGGACAGCCCTTAGGCCTGCGTCGCCTGTGTGTTCTCGACTCCCTTGAGGCAACCCTGG
Source organism: Streptomyces sp. NPDC057486 (assembly GCF_042802415.1). Lineage (NCBI taxonomy): Bacteria > Bacillati > Actinomycetota > Actinomycetes > Kitasatosporales > Streptomycetaceae > Streptomyces > Streptomyces sp. NPDC057486. The sequence continues at coordinate 54,258 of NZ_JBHVEE010000013.1, forward strand.
CTGACACCGGTCCCGTTCTGGCCCTCGAACAAGGTCAGCGTCCACCTCAACCGGGGCGGCAACCGGACAATCAACCACGCCGAGCAGATCACGACCGGCAAGACCGTCAAGAAGGCGCTTCGCCTGCTCAATCGCCGGATCTCGGACCGCGTCTTGCGCGCCTGCTCGCCGACGGGTCCGCACAGCGCTTTCAGGCCCAACCCGTCACAGAAGTCGTCGAGTTGGCTGCTTCGCATAGAAGCATCAAGGAGACCCGGTGACGGTGCACCCGTTCATTCACCACTGGCCGGCACATGTCGACCGTGTCGCGGTTCAGGCTGTGCCCAGTCCGTTTCTCCGCCAGGGAATGGACGGGATTCCTGTAGCGCCGGACAAGCTCCGAGGCCAGCTTGGCGTCGCGCTCATCCACTTGTTCCGATGCGCAAGGTCCACAAGGTCTTTCAACCCCATGCCCCGCAACGGCTTCGGCATTCATGTGCCGCTGGCGCGGGCCTCTACGGCATGCACGAGGGCGGCGAAACGCCGTGCCAGTTCGGGGGGCCTCGGACAGTCGGTCCAGGAGTTTGCGGGCCTCCCAGCGACCGGCCTCATTGGTGGAACGCCTCGGTCAGTGAGTCAGTCGGGACGTGTACGCCCGCGGATCACAGACGGTGACAGCCCGGTACGCCTCCGCCAGTTCGGGCACGCCGTGGACATCGGGCCCCGGCAATTGCTCGGCGATGGGCCGCAGCTCCCCCTCCACCTCACGGGCACGGAGCAGCCGATGGATGCCGTCCCCGGCGAGTGCAGCGAGAAGGACATATCACCCCACTTTTGGCATAATGGTGCCTGTACCACGAGGGATTCGCCACTTGGCGCCTGAAGGCCCACGGCATGGTCGACAACCCGGTCGAGCTGGGCCTGGACGAGCTGCGCGCACTCCCCCACCGCCAGCAGATCACCCAGCACCATTGCATCCAGGGCTGGTCCGGCATGACCAAGCGGGGCGGCGTGTCCATGGCCACGAACATGGACCTGGTCAAACCCAAGTCCAAGGCCCGCTGGGTGGGCTTCTACTCCCTACTGGGCGGCGGCCCCGACGGAGGCCTGTACATACGACGCCCACCCCACCGAGCAAATGCGCGACCACTTGACGATGCAGGCATGCGACATGAACGACGCCCCGTTGTCGTCCAGGCATGGCGCCCCACTACGACTGTGCAATGAGGTCCGGATCGGCTTCAAACAGGTCAAATGGCCGGCTGGCATCGAATGCGTAGCCCGTTTCTCCGAGGTCGGTGGGGCCACGAATTGCAGATGAAAGGCACCAGCGGACAGGACCAGGAGGAGCGATCACGGCCAGAAGCCATGTGCATGGCCGTTCGGACGCCCTGGCATTCTTCGGGGCAACGGGAGACCTGGCGTACAAGCAGGTTTTCCCGGCACTGGCAGCGCTGGTGGCTAAGCATCGGCTGGATGTGCCGCTGATCGGGGTGGCCAAGTCCGGATGGGACCGAGACCGACTCATCGAGCGGGCACGGGACAGTCTCGCCCACCACGGAGGTATCGACGCGGAGGCCGCGGAGCGGCTGTACGGGCTGCTGCGCTACGTGGACGGCGACTACAACGACCCTGGGACATTCAAGGCACTCCGTGCCGAACTAGGTGACGCCAGAGCTCCGCTGCATTATCTGGCGATTCCGCCGGCGCTGTTCGGCACAGTGATCAAGGCCCTGCACGAGTCCGGATGCGCCGACGGAGCCCGCGTGGTGGTGGAGAAGCCGTTCGGCCACGACTTGGCGTCGGCCCAGGAACTGAACACCACCTTGCACCGAGTGTTCCCCGAGTCCTCGATCTTCCGCATCGACCACTACCTGGGCAAGGAGGCGGTACTCGGCCTTCTGTACTTCCGGTTCGCCAACTCCTTCCTCGAGCCGATCTGGAACCGCGCCTGCGTGGACTCGGTGCAGATCACCATGGCCGAGGACTTCGGCGTGGCCGGCCGGGGCGCCTTCTACGACCAGACCGGGGCGATCCGAGACGTGGTGCAGAACCACATGCTCCAGGTGCTGTCCCTGGTGGCCATGGAGCCCCCTGCCGGATACGGACACGAGGACATCAGGGACGAGAAGGCAAAGGTGCTGCGCGCCATGCCCCCGCTGCGGCCGGACGATGTCATCCGCGGCCAGTTCGCCGGTTACTCCGATGAGCCCGGGGTGGCTGAGGACTCCGCCGTGGAGACGTTCGTGGCACTGCGGGCGCACGTCGACACCTGGCGGTGGGCCGGGGTGCCCTTCTTCATCCGGGCCGGCAAGCAGCTGCCGGTCACCGCGACCGAGGTCCTCACCCGGTTGCGCCGGCCTCCGAAGGCCATCGCGGGTCACGGCGAGGACGCCGGCGAAGCGAACTACGTGCGGTTCCGCTTGAGTCCGGACATCGCGATCTCGCTCGGCGCCAGGATCAAGGCGGCAGGGGAGACGATGACCGGCACGGACATCGAACTGGCCCTGCACGAGCAGCCTGGGCCGGCCGGGCTGGCACCCTACGAACGATTGCTCGGCGGCGCAATGGACGGCGATGCCTCGCTGTTTGCCCGCGAGGACGAGGTGGAGGCCGCGTGGGCGGTGGTCGACGCGGTGCTCGGCGACGTCACCCCGCTGCACGGCTACCAGCCCGTCACGTGGGGCCCGGAGCAGGCCGCGAACCTGACAGTCCACCATGCCGGCTGGCACGATCCCCCCTCCGGGCAGGCTGGGAAATGAACAGCGCCGGGAACTGGGACCTGGCCGCGCGTCAGCCGGAGCAGGACGCGGAAAAGCGGGCCGGGGCGCAGCATCGGCAGCGTGGCCGCCCTTGCGCGACACCGCTCGGACAGCCACCTTCCGCGTGACCACAGCCGGAGGAGCGTGAACCACCGATGACCGACCAAGCAAACCAGCTCGCCACGGACGATGCGGACCGGCGCAGCGTCGACACGATCCGCACCCTGTCCATGGATGCGGTGCAGGCAGCGGAGTCCGGGCATCCCGGCACCCCGATGGCGCTGGCCCCGGTGGCGTACTGCCTGTGGCAGCGGCACCTGCGGTTCGATCCAGCCGACCCCATCTGGCCGGGCCGGGACCGGTTCATCCTGTCCAACGGCCACGCCTCGATGCTGCTGTACTCACTGCTGCACCTGACCGGGGTGCAGGCGGTGAACCCGAAGTACGAGGCCACCGGCAAGCCCTCGGTGACGTTGGAGGACATCAAGGCGTTCCGACAGATCGACAGCCGCTGCCCGGGGCACCCGGAGTACCGGTGGACCTCGGGTGTCGAGACCACCACCGGGCCCCTGGGCCAGGGGGTGGCCACCAGCGTGGGCATGGCGTCCGCGGGCCACTGGCTGGCCGAGCGCTACAACAAGCCGGGCTTCGGGCTGTTCGACTACGACGTGTACGCGCTGATGGGCGACGGTTGCATGATGGAGGGAATCAGCAGCGAGGCGGCATCGCTGGCCGGGCACCTGCGCCTGGACAACCTGTGCTGGATCTACGACAACAACCACATCACGATCGAGGGATCCACCTCGCTGGCCTTCTCCGACGACGTCGCCGCCCGCTTCCAGAGCTACGGTTGGAACGTCACCCGGGTCGGCGACGCCAACGACCTGGACCTACTGTCCAAGGCCTTCGACGTGTTCAAGGCGACGTCGGGGCGGCCCACGCTGATCATCGTGGACACCCACATCGGCTACGGTGCCCCGCACAAGCACGACACCGCCGCGGCACACGGCGCGCCACTCGGCGAGGACGAGGTCCGGGCCGCGAAACGGTTCTACGGCTGGCCCGAAGATGCTCACTTCCTGGTGCCGGACGGGGTGTACGAGCACTTCCAGGAGGGCATCGGCCGCCGCGGCGCGGAACTGCGGGCGGAATGGTTCGCGATGTTCGAGCGCTACCGTGAGGCTCACCCGGATCTGGCCGACGAGGTATACCGGATGAGCCACCGTCAGCTGCCCGACGGCTGGGACTCCGGTCTGCCCACCTTCCCGCCCGACCCGAAGGGACTGGCCAGCCGGCAGTCTTCCGGCCAGGTGCTCAACGTCCTGGCCCGCAACGTCCCCTGGCTGCTCGGCGGAGCCGCCGACCTCTACCCCTCGACCAAGACCCGGCTCACCTTCGACGGCGCCGGGGACTTCGAGGCGGACAGCTACACCGGGCGGAATTTCCACTTCGGCATCCGCGAGCACGCCATGTGCGCCATCGCCAACGGCATGGCGCTGACCAAGGTGCGGCCGTTCGCCTCCGGGTTCCTCATCTTCACCGACTACGCCCGCGGCGCGATGCGGCTCACGGCACTGATGGAGGTCCCGGTCGTCTACATCTGGACCCATGACTCGATCAGCCTGGGCGAGGACGGTCCCACCCACCAGCCGATCGAGCAGATCGCCTCGCTACGGGCCATGCCCGGCATCCTGGTCATCCGCCCAGCCGACGCCAACGAGGTGGTTGAGGCGTGGCGGGTGATCATGCCGCTGCGTCACGATCCCGCCGTTCTCGTGCTGTCCCGCCAGCCGCTGCCGACCCTGGACCGCTCGCGCTACGCCGCCGCCTCCGGCCTGGCCCGCGGCGGCTACATACTGGCCGACCCCCCTGAGGCGGAACCCGAGGTGATCCTGATCGGCACCGGCTCGGAGGTCGCGCTGTGCGTCGCTGCCCATAAGGCGCTCACCGCGGAAGGCATTCCAGCTCGTGTGGTGTCGATGCCCTGCTGGGAGCTTTTCGAGAAACAGGACCAGGCCTACCGCGACGAGGTGCTGCCGCCGCGGATCCGCGCCCGGGTCGCGGTCGAGGAGGGCGCCGACTTCGGCTGGTCCCGGTATGTCGGCATCGACGGAGCCGTCCTCGGCATGGAGACCTTCGGCGCGTCGGCGCCGATCCAGAAGGTCCAGGCGAAGTTCGGCTTCGAGCCCGCCCATGTCGTCCAGGCAGCCCGGGATCAGCTGGCCCGCCGGCCGTGACCGGCACCGCCCCGGTCGTCCCGTGGAGAAAGGAAGATCCATGAAACAGACTCAGGCCCTGAACGAGGTGGGCCAGAGCCTCTGGCTGGACAACATCACCCGGGCGCTGCTCGACGAGGGCATCCTGGACCACTACATAGCCGAGTACTCGGTGACCGGGCTCACCTCGAATCCGACGATCTTCGACAGGGCGATCGAGGGCGGCCACGACCACGACACAGACATCGCCGACCGCAAGGCTGCCGGAGCCTCCGACGAGCAGGTGTTCTTCGAACTGGCCATGGCCGATCTGCGCCGGGCCGCCGACCTGTTCGCGCCTGTCCACGGCCGGACCGACGGGGTGGACGGCTGGGTGTCGCTGGAGGTGTCCCCACTGCTGGCGCACAACACCGGCAGCACGATCGACGAGGCCAGGGCTCTGCACCGCAAGGCTGCGCGGGACAACCTGTTCATCAAGATCCCGGGCACCGCCGAGGGCCTGCCGGCGATCGAGGAGTGCGTCTACTCCGGGGTGCCGGTCAACGTGACCCTGCTGTTCTCGGCGGAGCAGTACCAGGCAGCGGCCGGAGCCTACCTGCGCGGCGTGGAGCGCCGGATCGCCGACGGTCTGGACCCGGCCGTTGCCTCGGTCGCCTCGCTGTTCGTGTCCCGGTGGGACAAAGCGGTGGCTGAGCATGCCCCTGAGGAGCTGCGCGACCAACTGGGCATCGCTGTGGCCAGGCAGGCCTACCGCGCCTACCGGGAGCTGCTGGACTCCCCGCGCTGGCAACGCCTGGCCAACGAAGGGGCCAGGCCGCAGCGGCTGCTGTGGGCCTCCACCTCGGTCAAGGACCCCGAGGCCCCAGACGTGCTGTACGTGGGCGCGCTGGCCGCTCCGTTCACCATCAACACCATGCCGGACCGGACCCTGGAGGCCTTCGCCGATCACGGGAAGGTCGGCGAGCTGCTGCCTGCCGACGGCGGCGACTCCGAAGAGGTCATCGCGGCCTTCGCCGCGGCCGGAATCGATGCCGACTCGCTGGCAAGGGAGCTGCAGCGCGAGGGCGCGGACACCTTCGTTACCTCCTGGAGAGGCCTGCTGGACCGGATCGGGTCCAGGCACGAGCAGCTTTCCGGGGCGGGCTGACCAGGTCGCTGGCCGGTCCTGTCGAACTGGGTGTCCGGCTGCCTGTTCCGTAAGCGCCCCGTGCGGCTGATCAGCGACCCGCGCTGAGCGGACCAAGGAAAGCTCCAAGACCAGGCATGACACAAGAAACAAGAAGGTGACTCGAGATGCAGATCGGAATGGTCGGGCTGGGCCGGATGGGCGCCAACCTTGTCCGGCGGCTGAGGAACGGGGGTCACGACTGCGTGGTGTTCGACATCAACCCGGCAGCGATGAAGGAACTGCAAGGCGAGGGGGCCACCGGGGCATCGTCCCTGGAAGACCTGACTGCCAAGCTGACCAAGCCCCGGGCTGTCTGGGTCATGGTCCCGGCCGGCGAGATCACCGGCAAGACAGTCCGCGACCTGGCGGACCACATGGAACCCGACGACGTGGTCATCGACGGTGGCAACTCGTACTACCGGGACGACATCGCCAGGTCCGGGACGCTTTCGAAGTCAGGCATCCACTACGTCGACGTGGGCACCAGCGGCGGGGTGTGGGGACTGGAGCGCGGCTACTGCCTGATGATCGGCGGCCCGGACCAGATCGTGGACCGGCTCCGGCCGATCTTCGAGGCGATCGCCTCCGGCGTGGACGCGGCGCCGCGCACCCCCGGCCGGGAAGGCGCCCCTGCGCCGTCAGAACACGGCTACCTGCACTGCGGGCCGGCCGGCGCCGGACACTTCGTGAAGATGGTGCACAACGGGATCGAGTACGGGGTCATGGCCGCCTACGCCGAGGGCCTGAACATCCTGAAGAACGCCAACGCCGGCACCGCGAGCCGCCAGGCCGACGCAGAGACCGCCCCGCTCGAGCAGCCCGAGTACTACCGCTACGACATCGACCTCGCCGAAGTAGCGGAGGTGTGGCGCCGCGGCAGCGTCATCGGGTCCTGGCTGCTCGACCTCACCGCCGCTGCCCTGCTGCAGTCCCCGATCCTCGACGAGTTCTCCGGCCGGGTCTCGGACTCCGGCGAAGGCCGCTGGACCGCGGTCGCCGCAGTGGAGGAAGGGGTGCCCGCGCCCACCCTGGCCACCGCGCTGTTCTCCCGGTTCGGCTCCAGGGATCTGGACCACTTCGCCAACCAGGTTCTGTCGGCCATGCGCAAGGGCTTCGGGGGGCACGCGGAACGGCCGGCCGGATGAGCGGCCGCGATCGCCAGCACCTGGCCCTGCTGTTCGACATCGACGGCACTCTGATCATCACCGGCGGGGCAGGAGCTCGTTCCTGGCGCCTGGCCTTCGACGAGTTGTACGGCATCCCCGCCGACATCGGACAGTTCACCGACATCGGCATGACCGACCCCGACGTGGGCCGTAAGACCTTCGAGGCGGTACTGGGCCGCAAGCCCGAACGGCACGAGTTCGCCAGGCTCCTGGAACGTCGCCTGCACTACCTGCACCGGACCGTGACCGAGTCCGAGCACTACCGGGTGCTGCCCGGCGTCGAAGACCTGCTGCTCGGATTGGTTGACGAGGGCTACCTGCTCGGCCTGATCACGGGCAACCTCGAGGCTGCCGCGCACATCAAGCTGCACCGCGCCCGCCTGAACCGGTTCTTCTCCTTCGGCGGCTACGGTTCGGACTCCAACGACCGCGCCGAGATCACTCGCATCGCGCTGCACCGGGGCTCCCTGGTCTACGGCGAGCACCTGGGTCTGGACCGCTGCCTGGTCATCGGCGACACCCCGCACGACGTAGCGGGCGCGCATGCCGCAGGGGTCGCCTGCGTCGGAGTGGCCACCCACAAGTACAACTCCGCCCAGCTCGCCGAGGCCAAGGCCGATTGGGTCATCGAGTCCTTTGAGGACGGCCTGCCCCACGAGGCACTGGAATGAGCGTCCTGACAAGGAAGCACAGGTACTGCTGTCCCTCGGCCACTGCTCAGGCGGACCTGCTCGGCCGGCCGCGTCGGCAAGGAGAACGCCAGGCGCCTCCTGGACGGCCGACAACGGTGAGCCCAACCTTGCAACGACACCTGCAAAAAATGCCCGATTCAAGCATTTTGGGTATTTTATTTTGGAGTGGCTGGTGGCAGCGGGCCAGGAGCCCGGCCGCCGGGAGAGGAACAGCGCATGCACGGCAGCCGCCCGGAGGCGCACGATTTTCCCGCAGTGACGGCTCCCCGGGCCCATACGGTGCGGGATCTGGATACGGCGGTGGCGACCTGCCGGGCTTGCCCGCGGCTGGTGGACTGGCGGGAGGAGGTCGCCAGGGTCAAGCGCAGGGCTTTCATGGACTGGGACTATTGGGCGCGTCCGGTACCCGGCTTCGGACCGCCGGACGCACCGCTGGTGATCATTGGGCTGGCGCCGGCCGCGCACGGCGGCAACCGCACCGGGCGCATCTTCACCGGTGACCCCTCCGGCGACGCCCTCTATGCCGCCTTGTACGACCTCGGGCTGTCCTCCCAGCCGACCGCCACCCACCACGAAGACGGAATGGAACTGTACGGGGTACGGATCACCGTTCCGGTGCACTGCGCACCTCCCGCCAACCGTCCCACCACCACCGAACGCGATACCTGCCGGCCGTGGCTCGCCCACGAACTGGAACTACTGCGCCCGACCTTGCGGACGTTCGTAACCCTCGGCGCTTTTGCCTGGCAGGCGCTGCTGCCCGTACTGGCCGGCGCCGGATGGCGGCTGCCCCGGCCGCGCCCGGTCTTCGGGCACGGCGCCGAAGCGCTGGTCATCGATCCACTGGGCGAGCGGGAGGTGTGTCTGATCGGCGCCTACCACCCCAGCCAGCGCAACATGTCCACCCGCACCCTCACCCCCGCCATGCTCCGGGACGTACTGCGCCGGGGCGCCGAGGCCGCCGGGCTGTCGACCCGTATCTGAGCGCGGCACGCGGGACGATCCCGCACCGGTGCGCAGCCACTCGACACGCCTGCTCCACAGGGAAGCCGCACGTCGAGGCCGCTGCCACGCCAGCCGTACGGACGACTGGATGCGGCGCCGAGGCGTCCTTGGTGCGAGGGTGGAAGTGCGGTGTAAACCCGCGATCTGCTGGAGGTGTACCGCTGTGACAAGTGTGGATCGTCGCGACATCGGTCTGCTGCTTCTTCGTCTTGGGGTGAGCGGGCCGATGTTCGCCCATGGAACACAGAAGCTCTTCGGCTGGTTCGGGGGTTCCGGCATCAAGGGCGCCGCGAAGTTCATGGAGGAGCACGGCTACAAGCCTGGCAAGTTGAGCGCTCTCGCCGCCGGAATCGCCGAAGCGGGCGGGGGGACCCTGCTCGGCCTCGGTCTCGCCACGCCCGCAGGTGGTGCGGCAGCAGCGGCCGGCATGGCGGGTGCCGCCGCGGTGCATACGTCCCATGGTTTCTTCGGTTACGCCGGCGGCTACGAACTGAACACCATCTATGGCGTTGCCGCCGCCGGTGTCGCTTTGATCGGGCCGGGACGTCTCTCCCTGGACCACGCGTGCGAATATCGTCTGGACCGTCCGTGGATGGCCCCCGCGGCGCTCGCTGCCGCCGCTGTCCTTACGGCAGTCGTGGTGGGGGCGCGGCAGGCAGAGCTGCGCGAATCCCGGAACGCATCCGAGCAGAAGGCCTGAGAGGGTCCAACACCCACGCTCGGGCTGCCGGGACATCGCCGGCAGCGAACAGGCGGAACCTGCACCCTGCGGCTTTCGTGCTCTTGGCACGGGAGGCCGACATGAGCCGCGGCATGCGCGTGCGCAGTAATCGGGATCACACCCACAGCCCAGCTCCCGTGTGTCACGGACACGCGGGAGCCAGTGTCCTGGCGAAACTGCCTTCATGAATCGCGTAACCGACGAGGATCTGGTCCTCATCCCCGGCAACTCCCTGATCACCAAGACCCCGGCGGAAGGCCGCGCTCTGGCGCTCACCCTGGCCCGGCACACCATTCACAACATCCAGCCCGACCTGGATGTCCTCAAGAGCGGGCGGCTCAACTACTCCACCGCTCCGGACAGTCTCCTCCACGCGGCGCAGGTTGTGGCTCTCGAATTCCGGACCATCGCCGCAGCCAACAACTACTGGCGCGATTGACTCCCCCGACGCCCGGCACACCCGGTGCCGGGCGTCGAACCGGGTGCAGCAGGCGCTCAACCTGCCGGCAGATCGATGCGCGTCGACTGAACGAGCCGAGTCGGCCTGCCGCCCCACTGCTGTTCGCGCTCATTGCACGCCCGGAAGGCCGAAATGGTCGGGGTGCGACCAGCCAGTCCCGGCCAGGGCGTGGACGGTGCGTCAGCGCATCAATCGGAACTCCGGTCCTGCTCGGAGACAGCAGCGACGAGCGGTGGACGGTAGCACTGGCTCCGCATCGCCGGTTGAAAATACGGCTCTCCCGTGGCCTGTTGAAGACTGGGGAGATGAACTGTCGGAGATCGCCGGGGAGACGGGGGCCGGACCGCAGGACGGTCCACAACTACCCGCCGGCGCCGAGCCCGACGACCTCGCCGCACCGGCCTGCAAACACGCCAGGATGACGGACCACGGGCCATGTCGACTCCGTCCGACGCCTTCAGAAGGTAGTCCTGGAGCCCGCACGAGCAGCTTCTCAGAGGCGCTCGCTCCGGTCATGGCTGACACCGAGCTCCGGCCACTGGAGGGCGAGTCCGCCGAGCGGCCTCTCATCGTCCGAGCCTGCGCGTTGTCACCTCGCCTGAGCCTGCTCAGACAGCCGACGTCGGCTCGCTGTTTACGGATTGGAGGGATAAAAGGCAACAAAGCGGGCATACGGAGGTCATGCGGAAAGTTGGTCTTCCGGATGCCATACGCGCCTGTCTGTTCGATATGGATGGCGTGCTCACCAAGACTGCCATGGTGCACGACGCGGCCTGGAAGGAAACCTTCGACGACTTCCTGCGGCGCCGGGAGGGCCCCGGTTTCCGGCCTTTCGACGCGGTCGCCGACTACGACGAGTACGTCGACGGCCGCCCGCGCGCCGACGGCGTAAGGGCCTTCCTGGACTCGCGCAGGATCAAGCTGCTGGAAGGCTCGGACGACGACCCTCCGGAGCTGGACACGGTGCACGGTCTCGGCAACCGCAAGAATGCACTGCTGCTGGAAAAGATCCGCACCGAGGGGGTTGAGGCGTACCCGGGTTCCGTCCGCTACGTCGAAGCAGTGCGGGCGGCCGGGCTGTCCACCGCTGTAGTCTCCTCCAGCGCCAACGCCCATGATGTCCTGGCGTCGGCCGGGATCCAGGCGCTCCTCGACGTACGGATCGACGGCGTCATCGCCGCCGAGCGCAAGCTGCCCGGCAAACCGCACCCGGACACCTTCCTCGAAGCAGCACACGACCTCGGTGTCGAGCCCGGCGCGGCCGCGGTCTTCGAGGACGCCCTGGCCGGAATGGATGCCGGGCGGTCCGGCCACTTCGGATACGTCGTCGGAGTCGACCGGGCCGGTCAGGCCGACGCACTGCGCGAGCACGGCGCCGACATCGTCGTGGGGGACCTCGCCGAACTGCTGGAGGACCGAGTGTGATTACTCATTCCGCTTACGTGGTCGAACCCTGGTGTGTGCGAGAGACCGGGCTCGACTGGGATGTTCTGGCACAGAGCGAATCGGTCTTCACCTTGTCCAACGGGCACATCGGTTGGCGCGGCAACCTGGAGGAGGGCGAGCCGCATGGCCTGCCCGGCAGCTACCTCAACGGCGTCTACGAGCGGCATCCGCTGCCGTACGCGGAGGCGGGCTACGGCTATCCGGAGTCCGGCCAGACAGTCATCAATGTCACCAACGGCAAGTTGATCCGTCTGCTCGTCGACGACGAGCCGTTCGACCTGCGCTACGGAGCGCTGCGTTCTCACGAACGGGTGCTGGATCTGCGCAGCGGGCTGCTGCACCGGACCTGCGAATGGACCTCGCCGGCCGGCAAGACCGTACGGGTGCGCTCCACCCGCCTGGTTTCTTTCACCCAGCGGGCCATCGCTGCGATCGCCTACGAGGTGGAACCGCTGGACGACGAGGTAGAGCTCGTTATCCAGTCCGAACTCGTCGCCAACGAGCAACTGCCCACCCTGACCGGTGATCCGCGAGTTGCCGCCGCCCTGGAGTCCCCGCTGCAGTCAGAGGAGCACAGCGCCCATGACCTGCGGCTGCGCCTGGTGCACTGCACCGCCGACAGCGGCCTGCGGGTCGCCGCAGCCGCCGACCACATCGTGCGGGGCCCGGCGTCCACCCAGACCTCCGCCGAGAGTGTGGGCGACGTGGCCCGGCTCACCGTGATCACCGATCTCCAGCCCGGCGAGACGCTCTGTCTGGAGAAGTTCGTCTCCTACGGCTGGTCGGGCGCGCGCTCGCTGCCGGCCCTGCGGGACCAGGTGGAGGCGGCACTTGCGGGCGCTCGCAGCAGCGGGTGGCAGGGGCTGGTCCACCAGCAGCAGGCGTTCCTGGACGACTTCTGGGGACACGCCGATGTTGAGGTCGACGGTGACGCGGAGATCCAGCAGGCCGTCCGGTTCGCCCTCTACCACGTGCTACAGGCTGCTGCCAGAGCCGAGCAGCGGGCGATCCCGGCCAAGGGCCTGACCGGCTCCGGATACGACGGGCATGTCTTCTGGGACTCCGAGATCTTCGTCCTGCCGCTGCTCAGCTTTGTCTACCCGGGCTGCGTCGCCGATGCCCTGCGCTGGCGCCAGGACACCCTGCCGGCGGCTCGGGCCCGCGCCCGAGAGCTTGGTCTGAACGGCGCGGCCTTCCCTTGGCGGACCATCGACGGGGCTGAGTGTTCCGGATACTGGCCCGCCGGCGCCGCGGCCTTCCATATCAACGGTGACATCGCCCATGCCGTGCTGCGCTACGTCTCCCTCACCGATGATGTGGAGTTCGAGCGCGAGACCGGCGTGGAGTTGCTGGTGGAGACCGCCCGGTTGTGGCACTCGCTCGGCCATCACGACTCGAACGGCCGCTTCCATATCGACGGGGTCACCGGGCCCGACGAGTACAGTGCGGTCGCCGACGACAACGCCTACACCAACCTGATGGCCCAGGAGAACCTACGGGCCGCCGCCGATGCCGCCGAGCGCCACACCGAGCAGGCGGCGGCCCTCGGGGTCGATGAGGCGGAGACCGCCGCCTGGCGGGACGCGGCCAAGGCGATGACGGTGCCCTACAACGGCGCGTTGGGCATCCATGAGCAGTCAGCGGGGTTCACCAGCCGCCAGGTATGGGACTTCGCCGCCACTGGACCGGACGACTATCCGCTGATGCTGCACTCCGCGTACTTCGACCTGTACCGCAAGCAGGTGGTCAAGCAGGCGGACCTGGTGATGGCGATGTACCTGCACGGCGACGCCTTCACCCCGGAACACAAGGCTCGCAATTTCGCCTACTACGAGCCGCTCACCGTCCGTGACTCGTCCCTGTCCGCCTGCGTCCAGGCGGTGATCGCCGCCGAAGTAGGACATCTGCGTCTGGCCTACGACTACCTCGGGGAGGCGGCGCTGATGGATCTGGACGATCTGGAGAAGAACACCCGCGACGGCCTGCATATCGCTTCCCTGGCGGGCTCCTGGATCGCACTGGTCGCCGGCTTCGGCGGGCTGCGTTACCACGAGGAAACCGTACGTTTCGCTCCCCGGCTCCCCGAGAAGCTCAGTCGGCTGGCCTTCTCCGTCCATGTGCGGCAGCGGTGTATGCGCGTCGAGATCACCAATTCTCGGGCCACGTACACCCTGGTGGAGGGAGAACCGCTCCAGATCAGACACTGCGGGGAGCTGCTGACCATATCCCGCGGCACCCCGCAGTCACGGCCCGTCGAACCGCCGGCCGCCCTGCCGGAGCCCTCTCAACCGCCCGGACGCCGCCCCGGGCGTCCCTCACCTGCCCGACCCGACGTTGACCGCGGCGCTCTCGGCTCGTGAAGCCATGAGTACCTCGGCAAAAGTCGCGACAGCGCCCGCTTTGGCTACGTTGGCGGCTAAGAGGAGTTCGGGGCTGTCCCGCAATTTCCGGCGGCCGCGCGGCGTCGGCTACGGCGCCTCGCCGTGTTGTGGGAACGCCCGAATACTTCCGGTATGCAGGCGCCCCTCCGCCTTGCGATGCAGCGCATCCGACGCCTCGCGCCGATCCACCGGAGATCACGGAAGCCCTTGGCACGACAGGTCCGCAGGCCCCGGCCGGCTGCGGCCGTTCCCATGGAGTGATGCGTAGTCAAGGGCTGGAACAGAGGGTGAAGCGCATGACAGAACACTACGATGTCATCATCGTCGGCACCGGTGCCGGCGGCGGCACGCTCGCGCACACACTCGCTCCCTCAAACAAGCAAATTCTGCTGCTCGAACGCGGCGATTTCCTCCCCCGCGAGCTGGCCAACTGGGATCCCGGCTCGGTGTTCGTGGACGGGCGGTACATCTCCCCGGACACCTGGTACGACAGCGATTGCAGGCCGTTCCAGCCGCAGGTGCACTACTTCGTCGGCGGTGCCACCAAGCTGTACGGCGCGGCGCTGTACCGGCTTCGGCCAGAAGACTTCGGGGAGATTCAGCACGCGGACGGCGTGTCCCCGGCCTGGCCGGTCAGCTATCAGGAGTTCGAGCCCTGGTATACGAAGGCCGAGTGGCTGTACCAGGTCCACGGCGTGCACGGCGAGGACCCGGCCGAGGGCAACTGGTCGAAGCAGTACCCACGCCCCCCGGTCAGCCACGAGCCCCGGATCCAGGAGATCTCCAACACGCTGGCGGCGGCCGGCTATCACCCGTTCCATGCGCCCTGCGGCATCCTGCTTGACGAGGCCAACCGCCCTATGAGCACCTGCATCCGGTGCGCGACCTGCGACGGTTACCCGTGCCTTGTGCCGCCTTGGACGCCGTGTACGCGCTCAGTTCCGGCGGTGACAGCCGCACCACGTGCGACGAGATGTTGACGATGGAACCGCCCCCACGCACCCGCCGCCCGGCCTGCTGGTTGACCGCGAACGTACCCCGGACATTGACCCGGTGAACCGCGTCGAAGTCCGCCAGGTCAAGGTCCGCCAGCGCGGCGGACCGGTTGATCCCGGCCGTATGCACGACTACGTCGAGATACTCGAAGCGATCCTCGACGGCGTCGAAAAGAGCAGCTACCGCCTCCTCGTCGGCGACGTCCGCCGCGAATCCCTCACCTTGCCGCCCATGCGCCACGATCTCCCGCACAGTCGCGTCAGCCAGGTCCTTGCTGCCGAAGTACGCTACGGCGACGTCGAACCCTTCCGCTGCCAGCTTCGAGGCGATAACCCGGCCCATGCCGCCGGTCCCTCCAGTCACCAGGGCAGTCCGCGTGCGGCCACCTGCTGCATCTCCTGGAGTCATGAGTCCTCATCTCCCTGCCACCGCTTCGTTGCCCCGGGCCTGACCCCGGTCGACGATCACGGCGTTGTCACCGTCAGGGACGATGCAACGGCTGAGCCCCCCTGTCCTGCCGTCGGCTGCCATTTTTGCGGCACTTGAAGTTCGCGGTCATTTCGCGCGCTCTTTATGCTAGTTGGGTGAGGTTCGGTGTCGCCACCTGGCGTGGGGCACACCGTCAGATCGCGTAGTTGCAAGCACTCCCGACTCGGTGAGTTATGCACAGTGCGAGCCAGAGGGGCGCCCGGCAGTTGTGCTTGCGGGCGACCCTGCGGCACTACGAATCCGATGCCCGGGTGGCGCGCAGGTATGCATCCAAGCAGGGCTTGAAGACTCTGCGCCGGGTGCTGATCGAGGCGACCCAGCGGGCGCCGCCCAGGTGCCCTGACGAGGATCGCTCCATGCCGACGGCCGACCAGGCCAGGAGCACAACCGAAGGAATGACGACAGCCGGCGGGCCGGTCACACCGCACAGCCGACACGCGAGCACCTCATAACGCCGGAGCCACGCCGAGCCTGTCGCTCCTGTCCTCAGGCCCGCCAATGTCGGCTCGCCGGCCCGCAGGTCAGGACATCTACCGCACCGCGGTATCGGGCCCCGCCGGACGCAAGGCCGGGCACGTGTGACTGGGTCACGTATGGGAGGCAACATATGGCGGCTGTTGACCCCGACCGTGCGCCTCCGCAACGGGGCAGGTCCGGGCGGATCACGCCGAGCCTGTTCAGCATTGCGTTCGGGCTGGCCGGACTGGGCCAGGCCTGGCATGCGGCTGGGCCGATCCTCGGGACACCTGGGGCGGTACCGGACGCGCTGTACCTTCTGGCCGCCGGAGTGTGGCTGGTACTTGTTGTCGCATACGCGGTCCAGGGGCCCCGCAGGATGTTGGCTGACCTGCGCGACCCGGTGCAGTCATCGTTTCCGTCCCTGGCTGCGATCACCCCGATGATGCTGGGTGCCGCGCTGGCCACGGCCGCCTACACCGCCGGGCGCATCGTGGTGATGATCTTCCTCGCGATGACGATGGCGCTCGGCGGGTGGCTGACCGGCCAGTGGATCGCCGGTGACCTGGACACCGATGCGCTGCACCCGGGCTATTACCTGCCCGCCACAGCGGGCGGCTTCGTCGGTGCCGCCGCCGCCGCGCACGTCCACCTGCGCACCCTGGCCGAAGCGTCCTTCGGCATCGGGATCCTCAGTTGGCTGTTGGTCGGTTCCCTCCTGATGAACCGCCTGTTCGTCCGCCCCATGCTGCCGCAGTCGCTGGTGCCGACGCTGGCGATCGAGTCCACCCCGCCTGCCATAGCAGGGGTGGCGTACTTCGCGCTCACCGGCGTGACCATCGACTTCGCCGCCGCCGCACTCGGCGGGTTCGCGGCCCTCATGGCGCTCGCCCAACTCCGCCTCGTCCCGCTGTATGCCAGGCTCCGGTTCTCAACGGGCTTCTGGTCCTTCACCTTCGCCTACGCCGCCGGCGCCACCGACGCGCTGTTGTGGCTCACCGCCACCGAACCCCCCGGTGCCACCGTGTACGCCGTCGTGGTGATTGTCCTGATCACCGCCCTGATCGCCGGCATCGCGGCCCGGACCGTGGTCGCCGCCGTCCGCGGGCAGTTGCTTGCTCCGCCGCCCCCGGCTTGGGGGCCGCAGGCAACCGCTCGCGGGGGCGATAGGCGTTGCGGTGATTGACTCGCGACTCGCTCGTCGCCGACCTGCCCATATTCCGCGTTGCAGAGGGCGTACTCCGACAGCATCTCGACAGTCCGGCCACGCCAGTGCGGGCCCAGGGACCCGGCACCTGGTTTCCGGCGTGCTCGGCCGCTGGCCGCGGTCCGCGTGTCCTACTCCGAACGCATCAGCTGCACGAGAACTTCTGCCTCGCTGTGCTCGAGGTCCTTCGTCGCGGTCAGCAACGTCACAGGCCCGGTCCGGGCCTCGTCACGCAGGTGATGCAACGCCTCGGCCCGGTCCGGTTCTGTCAACTCGGTCTCGTAGCGGCGCTTGAACTCGGCGAACTTGGCGGGCTGATGGCCGTACCAACGGCGCAGCTCATTGGACGGAGCCACCGCCTTGAGCCACTCGTCCAGGTGGGCCTTTTCTTTGGACAGGCCGCGAGGCCATAGTCGGTCCACCAATACGCGTGTGCCGTCGGACGGTCCGGCCTGCTCATAGACGCGGCGCGCGTGTACATCTTGCATGGCACCGTCACCCCTTCTCGAGTCACGGACGTCCGCACCGCCCGCCGACTCGGCCTGCCGTGTCGTACGGTTCTCATACATTATTTCCTTAAGTCAATTGGATCGCTTCTCCAGTCGGCACGTCGGGCGCCACTATCGATCAGCATGCTGCTTCAACCAGGTCACCCCCATCAAGGCACTGGAGGGCGAAAGTGGAGGGCGGCGACGGCCGCGCCTTCGTGCGGGTCGCGACTTCCTTGGACAGGCGCCTGGCCAGCCGTAATCTTGAAACGAACGGGAATGGTGAAGCAATTCACTGTCGGCGACCACGTCAGATGGAGCTCCGAAGCCGGATACGTTGAAGCCGTTATCATCAAAAGACACACGTACGACATGGAGTGCAATGGCTACGTGCATCACCGCACTGAAAGCGATCCACAACATGGAATCAAGAGCGAAAAAAGCTAGCAACATCGCCATGCACGATGAAGATGCACTGACGAAACCCTAGCGAGAAATCCGGAGAGCAGCGTTGCCGGTGCACTCCCGACCCGCATTCGGGATGCCACACGGCCGGTTCGACAACCCGGGATGAGCGATTCAACAACTTGAGCGGGGCGACAGGATGACGAACCGTATCTGCACGGTGGGGCATTCGACACGTGAATTCGATGAAATTCTGACGATGTTGCAGAACAACAAGATCACCCACTTGGTCGACGTTCGCTCGTTCCCATCGTCGAGGAAATTTCCGCAATGGAACCGGACTGCGATAATCGACGCACTCCCTCCCGATATCGAGTATCGATGGATCTCACAATTGGGTGGCAGACGACACACCCCTAAGGGCGTGTCGAGCGTGAACGGCGCGTGGCGGGTGAAAGCATTCCGCGATTACGCCGACTACATGGACAGCGATGAATTCAAGGAGGGCCTGAACGAGTTGCTTGAGCTGGCTGAACACGGCCGGCCGGCGATCATGTGCAGTGAAGCGGTGCGATGGCGCTGCCATCGTCGATTGATCACTGACGCGTTGATCGTCGCGGGAGCGGAGGTTGTGGACGTCATGTCGACCACGACGGTGAAGCAGGCAACCCTGCACGAGTACGCGCATGTTCAGGACGGACGCCTCATCTACCCGCCTCGGGCCTGATGCCGACATGAACATCATCGAGGATGTCCGTGAAGCGGTCATCGCCATCCCAGCTGGTGCCGTCGCCTCCTACGACGACATCGGCAAGAGAATCGGTGCGGGCCCACGACAGGTGGGTCGGGCGATGAGCCTGCTCAACGACAGCGTGCCATGGTGGCGTGTCGTCTACGCCGACGGAAGACCCGCCTCGTGCCACGACGGACGGGCACCGGGGCTACTCAACGATGAGGGGACACCGATGTTGGGTGCGCGGGTGGACATGAAGCGTGCGCGGCACCGATGGGCGCGTTGACGATGCTTGCATCAAATCGACGTTTCCCTGGGCAGGCCGGTTCGGTGCTGTTGGTCGAATACGGTCCACAAGATCGGCCTTGACCGGGCCATATCCTCATGGTCCGGTCGCTCACGCCGACGTGCGACGGCAAGCCGTGGATCCGTCGTGGCCCGTCACCACAGGATGCGTCGGAGCAGCGGGCGCTCGGGGTTCCTGCTCACTCCATCGGTCACGGCTGGGTTCACACACTCGACGACGGCCCGCCCGGCATCATGCCGATCACCCCGGTTTGAGTACCGGCCGGTACGGGGACGCGTCGAGTGCCCATCCGCAGAAATGCGCACCGCACCCGCTTGCGCATCGGGCGATCGTCGACGGAACGTCAAGACAGCGGCGCGGCACGGGTCGATGGTGTCGGCCACGATCGGGAACGGAATGGCACGAGGCGGACCGGCGACCAGGAAGCCGAGACGGGGATGAAGGCGTGGCTGCGCTGTCCGCAAACCCGCGGCCGAGCACCGTAGTGAGGCGGCCTACCTCGGCGCGGAGCTGACCGATGACCTACGCAATGTGCCCAGACCCCCGCGCACCGTCTCCGCCCACCTGCACCAGCTCTTCCCAAGCTGGTTGTGACTCCCCTGCCGCACTGCGTGACGTACCTCTCGATTAGTTCCATTGCCACTTCGTGATCGCGCCTGTGGCGTCAGTCGTACGGCTGCCGTATCAGGAGGAGCCGTCCCGCCCGCCGCGCAGGCCTTCGCTGGTGGCGAAGTAGAAGACCGGGAGGAGAACGAACACCGCAATCGCCAGCAATGGTGCGATGAACACTCCAAGAAGCCCGGCGACGGTGTAGGCGAGGGCTCCAGCCCACGAGCGAAGCTGTCCGTGCCGTACGTACGTGTCCTCTACGTCAGGGTCCATCAGCTCGGGTCGCCGGGCGAGCTGGCCGTAGAAGGCCACCCAGCTCAGGCACATCGCTGCGGCAAGGCCGGCGTAGAGAGCAACGGCCACCCGCGCGTCGGAGTCCGCAAGGTCGGTCTGCAGTGCGTCCGCGACCACCCCTGTGGGGAAGGACAGCGCCGCCGTGGTGAGCAGGAGAAACAGGTTGGCAGCATGTAGTCCGCGGTCCATGGCCCTGATGCGGACGAAGGCCTGGTGGTGATTGAGCCAGATCACCGCAACATAGCCGAATGACGCCAGGTAGCCGAGGTAGGCAGGCCACTGAGCCAGCAAAGCCCGGCCAAGGCCGCCCGGTTCGTGCGGCGGACCAGCGAGGTTGAGGACCAGAAGCGTGACGGCAATGGCAAACACACCGTCACTGAAGGCTTCGGCCCGTGTGGTCTCGGAACGAGAGAACTTGCGAGGGTAGGTACGGGACAAGGTGGCTCCTGAAGTTCTTGACTCGTGTCCGATACGGGCGATTTCCGCGCCGCACCAGCTGCCGCTTGCAGCAGTGACAAATCACAAGTATCGGTGCCTTCTCCTTCACCACGTCCGCCGAGAGGCGTGCTGTGCGCTCCCGGACAAGAAGAGGGCGCTGGCGGAGAAGTCAGGCTCTCCGCCCGCTCGTGCCCCTCTCAGAGCGGGTCTGGTGCACGCCGCTCGCTCCTACTGCTGAAGCTCCGTGACGTCGGCAACCACACACCTGACGTTGTCGGGGCCGCCGGAGCCGTTGGCAAGGGCGATGAGTTCGCGGACCGCCTGCTCAGGCTCACCGATCTCTGAGAGCACCCGGCGGATCTCCCTGGTCGACACGACGGTGGACAGGCCGTCGGAGCAGAGCAGTTACCGGTCTCCCTGCTGTGCGTCGTGGAGGCGCATGTCGGGGATGGCGTCGGCTCCCTGGCCCAGAGCCCGTATCAGCAGCGACCGCTGGGGGTGTGTGCTCGGCTGGAATACCCCCATGAACTGCGCGTGCTGCGCCAACTGGTCGTCGATCAGGCGCCTCGGACCGCGGTCACGGATACCGACGCACCCGACCCGCCAACTCTGCGCACCGGCTCGGATAGCCGCTCACCGGGCAGGCACGCGGTCCTCGACGTCCTGCCACACCTCTCCCGCACCGGTCGGCAACGGGCCACTGGGGTGGTACGCGGTGACAACGGCACCCCTGAGCGGCGCGGGTCCGGTGGGCCGGCCCCGGTTCCGCGTTTAATGCGCCGGACGATCGAGACGCCGGGCTCGGAGGACGCTGACGGCTCGGGTCTCCGAGCCATGCTCGACATCGCTCGAAGGGAGATTGCAATGAGCAGCGCAACAACCTTGCCGACACCGTCCGGTCCCTATCTGGACGCAGGGCTGCTGCCCGCCGACTTCTACTCGCACGAGGAACTGCTGTCGGACGGGGAGCGGGAGAAGATCGAGTCCGTCCGCGAGTTTCTCCGCACGCAGGCCGGCCCGATCGTCGACGACTACTGGGCCCGGGCCGAATTCCCCTTCCAGTTGGTCGAGGGCTTCGGGAGGCTCGGTCTGGTGGGCTGGGCCGACCCCGCCTCCCCGGAGTCCAGGCCGAGCAACCTCTTCGCGGGCTTCATCGCGCTGGAGTTCGGGCACGCCGACGCGTCCTTGGCAACGTTCTTCGGTGTGCACACGGGTCTGGCCATCGGCTCCATCCTCACCTGCGGCTCCGAAGGCCATCTCGCGCTGGGGCTCACCCGTTGCGTAGGCGGCGGTATGCACCTTCTTGGCCGCCTCGATCGCGTCGTCGAGGCCCGCGTCGTCCAGTTCGCGGAGCCGGCCCTTGGTGAGGGCGACCGCGCCGGGCGGGAGTGCGGCGAGCCGGGCCGCCTCGGCCAGCGCTTCCGCCTTGACCTCGTCCTGTGCGACGAGTCGGGTGAGGAGACCGAGCCGCTCGGCCTCGGTGCCGTCGACGAGGCGGCCGCCGAGCGCGAACTCTGCGGTCTTCGCCCGGCCGAGGATGCCCCGCATGGCCCAGATCCCGGTGATACTGGGGATGCCCGACAGCACCTCCGGCTGCCCCATCCGGACGGCGGCGTGGCCGATGCGGAAGTCGGCGAGCAGGGCGAACTGGAAACCCGAGCCCGCTGCCACACCGTTGACGGCGGCGACGACCGGTTTGTCCAGGCCGCGTACGGCGCGGAAGAGGCGGCCGAAGTCGTCGATCCATGCCTCGGCGGCCGCGTGGTCGTCGGGATCGATCGCGGCGGTCTCGGCCAGGTCCTGACCGGCGCAGAACGCGCGCCCGGCGCCGGTGAGAACGACCGCGCGACAGCGCTCGTCGTCCCCCAGCGCGTCGAGCGCCGCGACCAGTCGGCTCCGCATCCCGCCGGTCCAGGCGTTGAGCTTGTCGGGACGGTTGAGAGTGACCTCGGCAACGTAGGCATCGGCGGCTGTGTCCGTCACCGGGTGGTGGGTGACGACGACGGTGCTGTTCTCGGTCATGACGGCATGCCTTTCTCGCGAGGGGCAGGGGAAGAAGGCGGTGGGGCCACCGGGGAGCCGGAGTTACGGGCGGATGTCCGCGAGCGGGCTTCCCGTGAGCAGTCATGCAAACAGGGAGGGATGTGATCCGGCCAACACCAATTGGGACTGGCGGTGATATCGGAGCGATATGGTCCGCTCATGGAGCTCCGTCACATGCGCTACTTCGCCGTCCTTGCCGAGGAACTGCATTTCGGCCGGGCGGCGGAACGTCTGCACATGGCCCAGCCGCCGCTGTCGCAGCGCATCCGCGACCTGGAGCGCGAACTCGGGGTGCGGCTGTTCGACCGGACGCGGCACCGCGTCCAGCTGACCGAGGCCGGGGCGCTGCTCCTGGAGCATGTGCGGCCGGTACTCGCGGGGGTGGACACCGCGCGGGAGGCGATGCGCAGAATTCGTCCCGGCGAGGCAGGTGTGCTGCGCGTCGGCGTACCGCCCGACACCGGTCCGACAGTGCTGCGGACCCTCACCGCCGGTTTCGCCGACCGGGTGCCCGATGTACTGATCGACCTCCATGAACTCACCACCGACGAACAACTGGCCCGGCTGCGCGAGGGTGAGCTGGATGCCGGGGTGGTACGGCACCCGTCGGACACGGTGGGCCTGGAATCGGGACCTGTGGCGCGGCGCGAACTGGGCGTCGTGCTGCGGGCGGACCATGCCGCGGCGGCCGGCGGCGGCACAGTCCGGCTGAGGGACCTCGACGGGGCACCACTGGTCATCTTCCCGCGCGCGATGGCGCCGCGCCTCTACGACCACATGCTCACCATCTGCCGGGACGAGGGTTTCCTGCCCGGATCGATCAGGCACGCGCGCAATCCCAACTTCGTGCACGGGCTGGTGCTCGCGGGGCGCGGCATCCACCTCAACGAGGCCCCGGCGACACCGCTCATCGACGGGCTTGTGTGGCGGCCGCTGGAGAGGGACACACTCGCGTGGCTGACCTCGGTGGTGTGGGTGCCGAGCCGGCACAACGAGGCGATCGCCTCGTTCGCCGAAGCAGTCTCGGAGAGCCTCGCCGAGGCCGGCCACCACATCGCGGACACGGCCTCGGGCGGATGACACACCGCGACGGCTGCCCGGCCGGCGTGGGCTGGGTGCGCCACCGCACACGTGGCGGCAGACCGGGCAGCGGGCGCCCCGTCGGCAGACACCCGATCGCGTCTCCCGCCGGATGCCGTCGCCGTCGCTTCTCTCTCGGGGGAGGAGCCGGGGTACGAGCGCGTCCGCCGCCCACCGCTCCCGGTGCCGAGCAGCGGGGCGCGTCGGCCGATTGAGGGGGCACGCGACGCCCCGTTCCCGTTCGGGTCCTCATCCGCAGGGGTTCGGGGACCCGTACGGATTTCGATGGTCAGGCATGAATAGCTTCATCATCTTCCATTCACCCGGGCGCGACTGCCAGCATCGGCGCACCGCCACCCCGTGAGGGAGAAATCCGATGAATCGTCCCCGTTCTCTGCGCTGTCTGGCAGCCCTGGCCGTGGTGGCTCTCGCGGCCACCGCATGTGGACGCTCCGACCAGGGCGACGCCCCGTCCGGCAGTTCCTCGCAGGCCGCCACCGGGCGGACCGCAGCCGAACTGCTCCCCGCGCAGTACCGGCAGAAGGGTGTGCTGCGGGTGGCCACCGCGGTGGGATATCCGCCGATGGAGATGTACGAGCCCGGGACCACCCGGCTGACAGGTGTCGACCCCGACCTGGCCAAGGCCATCGCCGAGCGGCTGAAGCTGAAGCTCGAACTCACCAACGCCGCCTTCGACGGGCTCATCCCCGGTCTGGGGTCCGGACGCTTCGACCTGGTCATGTCGTCCATGACAGACAGTGCCCAGCGGCGCCAGGCGGTCGATTTCGTCGACTACTTCCGTACCGGCGGCGTCATCATGACGAAGAACGGCAACCCGCAGGGCATCAAGTCCCTCACGGACCTGTGCGGAAAGACCGTCGTTCTCGCCAAGGGCAGCTCGAACCTCCAGATCGGCGAGGAGCAGAACGCCAAGTGCAAGCAGAAGATGCGGATCTCGCAGAGCGAGGACGCGCCGACCGGGCTGCTGCAACTGGACAGCGGCCGCGCGGTCGCGACCATCGTCGACTATCCCGTTGCCAGGACGTTCACAAAGAAGAGCAGCGCGTACGAGGTTCTGCCGACGCAGTACGGCACCGCCCCCTGGGGCATCGCGTCCGCGAAGAGCCAGGGCGGACTGCGTGACGCCGTCCGAAAG
Source organism: Streptomyces sp. NPDC057486 (assembly GCF_042802415.1). Taxonomy (NCBI): domain Bacteria; kingdom Bacillati; phylum Actinomycetota; class Actinomycetes; order Kitasatosporales; family Streptomycetaceae; genus Streptomyces; species Streptomyces sp. NPDC057486. Next base: position 78,955 of record NZ_JBHVEE010000013.1, read on the forward strand.
GCCCTGCAGGAGCTGATCGACAACGGCGGCTACCGGAAGATCCTCGACACCTGGGGAGTCGGCGACAGCGCGGTGCCCGAGGCCACCGTCAACGACGGGCAGTGAGTGCGGACATGACCGACCGGAAGATGCCGGGCGCCGCCCTCGGTGCGGCGCCGGCAGCCCCCACCACCGTTGTGGCACCGGAGGACGACCTCTCCCTCCAGGTGACCCGGCGCCCCCGTCCCGGACGCTGGCTGGCGGTCCTCGCCGCCGCGCTGTTCGCGGTGTGGCTCGCCTACACCGTCATCGTCAATCCCAACCTGCACTGGGACATCGTCGCCAAGTACCAGTTCGACGGCGTGATCCTCAAGGGACTCGGGGTGACCATTCAGCTCACGCTCGTCTCGATGGCTCTCGGCATCGTCATCGGGGTACTCCTCGCGGTGATGCAGCTCTCCGACAGTCCGGTTCTGCGTCTCACCGCCGGTGCCTACACCTGGTTCTTCCGGGGCACCCCGCTCCTGGTACAGCTCATCTTCTGGTTCAACCTGGCCCTGTTGTTCCCGGTGATCAGCATCGGTGTCCCGTTCGACGGCCCGAAACTCGTCAGCTGGCAGTCCAACCAGGTCATCACCGGCTTCGTGGCGGCCCTGCTCGGACTCTCCATCAACGAGGGGGCCTATATGGCCGAGATCGTTCGGGCGGGCATTCAGAGCGTGGACCCCGGCCAGCGCGAGGCGGGTGCGTCCATCGGCATGTCGAATCGTCAGATCCTGTCCCGCATCATCCTTCCGCAGGCCATGAGGGTCATCATCCCGCCGTTCGGCAACCAGTTCATCTCCATGCTCAAAACGACCTCGCTGGTCTCCGTCATCGCGGGCGCCGATCTGATGACCGTCTCCCAGCACCTCTACCTCGCCAATTTCGAGGTGGTGGCGCTGCTGCTGGTGGCTTCCCTCTGGTACCTGGTGCTCACCACGCTCGCCAGCATCGGCCAGCATGCCGTCGAACGCCGCTACAGCCCGGGCGCTCCCCCGCCGCTGCGGCGCAGGGTCCTGACGAATCTCGTACCCGGGCGTGACAGGAAGGAGGCGGCGGCATGAACGAGGTGATCCTCAGGGCCCGTGGGGTCCGTAAGCGATTCGGTGACACCGAGGTGTTGAGAGGCATCGACCTCGATGTCCGCAGCGGTGAGGTGCTGTGCGTCATAGGCCCGTCCGGGTCCGGGAAGTCGACGCTGCTGCGCTGCTTCAATCACCTTGAGCAGATCGACGCGGGGCGGGTGTGGATGGACGGTGAGCTGATCGGCTACGAGCAGCACGGCCCGTCCGGGCGCGTCCTGCGCGAGCGGCGCCCCCGTGACATCCGACGCCAGCGCGAGCGGATCGGCATGGTGTTCCAGCGGTTCCACCTGTTCCCGCACCGCACAGCGACGCAGAACGTGATGGAGGGGCCCCTCGCCGTCAAGGGTCTCTCCCGTGCGCAGGCCGAGAAGCAGGCCCGGGAGCTGCTGGACCAAGTCGGTCTTGCGGACCGGGCGGGCCACTACCCGGGGCAGCTGTCCGGTGGGCAGCAGCAGCGTGTGGCGATCGCCCGTGCACTGGCCATGGAGCCGGCACTCATGCTCTTCGACGAACCCACCTCCGCTCTCGATCCCGAACTCGTCGGTGAGGTGCTGGGCGTCATGCGCGACCTGGCCCGCAGCGGTATGACGATGGTCGTGGTCACCCACGAGATGGGCTTCGCCCGCGAGGTCGCCGACCGTGTCCTGTTCATGGATCAGGGTGCCGTCGTCGAAGCCGGGAGCCCGAAGCTTCTGTTCACCGACCCGCGGCACGAGCGCACGCGTGCCTTCCTGTCGACGGTGCTGTGATGAGCCGCCGTGTGGATCTGTTGCTGCGCGGCGGCACACTGGTCGACGGAACCGGCGCGCCCGCCAGGAACGCGGACATCGCGGTGGTGGACGGACGGGTCGCCGTGCTTCCCGCGGGCACCCCGGCCGCGGCGACCGAGACGCTGCATGTGACCGGCCAGGTCATCGCGCCCGGCTTCATCGATGTGCACACGCACTCCGACGCCCTCGCGGCGCCGTTCGGCGCCGACGGCACCGCGGAGCCGGTCGACGACCTTCGCCTCGCACCACTGCTCCAGGGCGTCACCACGGAGATCTGCGGAAACTGCGGGACGAGCCTGTTCCCCTCGCTGCCGGAACGGCTGCCTTCACTCACCGACCATCTCAGGGTGACGTTCGGGCTCGGAGGTGTCCGGCCCGCAGTGGACTTCGACTCATTCGCCGCCGGACAGGATCCTGCCCTGCGCCGCACCCACATCGCCTCGCTCGTCGGCCACGGCACGCTGCGCGCCGGGGTAATGGGATTCGAGGCCCGCCCGCCCCGGCCCGACGAGCTGGACACCATGTGTGCGCTGCTCGACCGGGCGCTCAGCCGGGGTGCGGCCGGCCTGTCCACCGGGCTGATCTACCCGCCCGGCATCTACGCCGACACCGAGGAGATCGTCGCGCTGGCCACAGTCGCCGCGCGTCACGGCAAGCCGTACGTCACCCATCTGCGCGACGAGATGTCACAGGTGGAGACCGCCCTGGAAGAAGCCCTGGAGATCGCGGTGCGCTCCGGCGCCCCGCTGCAGATCTCCCACCACAAAACCGCGGGCCGGTACGCCTGGGGCGCCACGCTGCGCACCCTGCCCCGGCTGGAACAGGCCCGATCCGAAGGGGTTGACGTGCTGTGCGACGTCTACCCGTACACCGCGGGCAGCACCGTCCTGCATGCCATGCTGCCACCATGGACGAGCGAGGGCGGTGTCGGCGCCCTGTTGGAACGACTGCGCCGAACCGATGCGCGCGACCGGATCCGGACGGACATCGCTCAGGGCGTCGAGGGGTGGGAGAACACCGTGGGCAACGGTGGCTGGGACCTCATCACCGTGGCCGCCGCGCAGGCGCACCCTGAGGCCGAGGGCCGCACCATCGCCGACCTCGCCGCCGGGAGCGGCGTCCACCCGGTCGACTACGCGTGCGACCTGCTGCTGGCCGAGCAGGGTGAGGTGACCATCATCAGTCACTCCATGCGCGAGGACGACGTGCGGCGGGTGCTCGCCAGCCCGCTGTCGATGATCGGCTCGGACGGCGTCCCCAAACCCGGTCGCCCGCACCCTCGTTGGGCGGGAAGTTTCGCCCGCGTACTCGGCCACTACGGTCGCGACCAGCAGCTGATCCCGCTGGAGGACGCAGTGCACAAGATGACCGGTCTGCCGGCCCGGCGGTTCGGGCTCACCGGCCGCGGTGTGGTCCGCGACGGCGCCCTCGCCGATCTGGTCGTCCTCGACCCGGCGTCGGTGCGTGACACCGCCACCTTCGACCGACCGCTGCTGGCGCCCGAAGGCATCGATACCGTCGTGGTGGCGGGACAGGTCGCGGTGAGGGGCGGTTGCCCGACCGCGGCGCGGGCGGGGGAAGTGGTGAGGATCCGATGAGTCTGGCCCAAGTGGCCGCGGCGGTGCGGCGTTCGGCCGCGCTACCGCTCACCCTGGCCGTCGCCGCCGTCGACATCGACGGCGGCGAGACGGCGGGGGCCGACGAGTGCACCGTGCTGCCGGTCGCGTCCGCCTCGAAGCTGCTGCTGCTCGCCGAGGTCTCGCGCCGGCTGGACACGGGGGAACTGGTCGCCGACCGGCCCGTCGAGGTCCTCGACGAGGACATGGCGGCCGGGAGCGGGGTGCTGCGCCGGATGAGCAGGCGCGGCTGGACCGTCGAGGATCTGGCCTGGCTGACCGCTTCGGTCAGCGACAACACCGCCACCAACGCGCTGCTCCGCCTGGTGGGGCGCGAGTCCACGGCCCGGCTGGCGGAGGAACTCGGGCTCGACCGCCTCACGCTGCACGACAAGGTCCGTGACATCCGGGGCCCTGATGTGCCGCCCGTCTTCGCCACGGGCACCGCACGGGGCCTGGCACGGCTGGTGACTCATGCGATGCGCGGCACGATGATCTCCCCGGCAGCCTCCGCACGGCTCCTGCAATGGATGCGCGCCAACACCGACCACGGCCTGGTCCCCGCCCTGGTGGACCACGACCCGTACGCCCCCGGCTTCCCGAATCCCCTGCCCGACGGGCTTCTGGTGGCGAACAAGACCGGCACCGACACCGGGGTCCGCGCCGATGCCGGAGTCATCGTCGGTGCGCGCCGGTTGGCGTACGCGGTGGTGGCACACTGGGACCCGGTGCTGGGCCCCGGCACGGAGCGGGCCGCAGTGCATGCCGTCCGGGACGTCGGCCGCACCCTCGCGGCGTGTGCCCGACGCCGCGCGGGCGAATGAGCGCGGTACGCCCCACCGGTCAGGCCCACTGCATATCCAGCAGCGACCGGATCTCCTCGGCGGCCGACCGCAGCTCCGCGAGGAAGATCCGCAGCAGCGGGTTGCGGTTGGTGGGCCGGGTAGCGACCCCGATCCGCCGGTGCAGTCGGGGATGGTCCAGGCGGCAGACGTGCACACCCGTGGTGTCGCCGAGCCCGAGGGCCGGGACCAGCGCTATACCCATGCCCGCGCGGGCCAGGTTGATCGTGACCTGGTAGTGATCGCTGCGGCAGCGGACCCGCGGCCGGAACCCCTCGGCCGCACACGCGCGTTCCAGGACCGGTTCGCCGGTGTGGCCGCCGCGCGTACCGATCCAGCTCTCCCCCTCCAGAGCGGCGAGCCGGACCGCGGTGCGCCGACCGAGGCGGTGCCGCAAAGGGAGGACCACCAGCTGCGGCTCGTCGAAGAACATCTCCACGTCGACGGCCGCCTGCCGGCACCACGGGTCCAGCGGATGTTCGAAGACGACCGCCGCATCCAGCAGGCCCGCCTCCAGATCGGGCACCAGCTCGTGCGGCTGCCCCAGGATCAGCTCCAACTCGATCTGGGGCCGCTCGGCGGCGAAGACCGACAGCGCCCGAGGAAGCAGCTCCAGGCCCGATGAGGCGAAGAAGCCCAGCCGCAGTACCCCGGCGTCGCCTTCGGAGTGCGCCCGCAGATCGTCCTGTGCGATGGCCATCAGGTCGGCGACGGCCTGTGCGTGCTCGGCCAGTCGCACACCGGCCGCCGTCAGCCGCAGGCTCTGCGGCTGACGTTCCACCAACGCCACCGCGAGCTCCTGCTCCAGCCGGGCGAGTTGATGAGAGACGGCGGACGGGCTCAGATGCAGCGCCTGGGCCGCGGCCACGATCGTGCCCGTGCGGGCTATTTCCAGCAGGACGAGCAGTCGAGCACTGTTCAGCATCGGGTCAGGTTAGGCCGTGCCGACGCACCGCGCCGCCCCGGCACCCGACCCCACCGTTGCCGGCGGCGCAACGGGCTCGGCGGGTTCGTCCACGTCCAGGCGCAGCAGGTCCTCCTCGGTCTCCCGGCGCACCACGGTGCGGGCGCGGCCATCGGACACGAAGACGACAGCGGAACGCGGCAACTTGTTGTAGTTGGACGCCATGGCATATCCGTATGCGCCCGTGACCGGCGTGGCCAGGAGATCACCCACCGCGAGCTCGGCCGGCAGGGCGGCGTCCTCCACGATCACATCGCCGCTCTCGCAGTGTTTGCCGACCAGCCGTGCCCGCAGCGGTCGCGGTGCGCGGGGGCGGCGCGGCAGGAACACCTCGTAGCGGCTGCCGTACAGGGCGGGGCGCAGGTTGTCGCTCATGCCGCCGTCGACGCTGACGTATGTCCGCACGCCTTCGATGCGCTTGATGGTGCCCACCCGGTAGAGGGTCAGCCCCGCGCGGGCGGCGATGGACCGGCCGGGCTCCACTGTCACGTCGCCGCCCCAGCCCGCATCGAGCACCGCGGTGCGCACCCCGGCCGCCCAGTCGGCGAACGAGGGGACCGTCTGCCCCGCCTCGTAGGCGGCACCGAGGCCGCCACCGACGGTGAGCCGGTGTACCCGTGCCTCCGCGGCGAACCGAGCAACGGCCGCGGCTCCTGCCGCGAGCTCCGACGTGTCCAGCACCTGGGAGCCCACATGCGCGTGGACGCCCTCCAGGATCATCGCCGGGGAACCGGCGGCCCGCCGCACTGCGGCTGCGGCGGTTCCGCCGACGAGACCGAAGCCGAACTTCGAGTCGTTGCCACCGGTACGGATCGCCTCGTGTGCGCCTGCGGCGACACCGGGCGCCACCCGCAACTGGACCCGAGTGGGCGGCAGTTGTTCCTCGGCGTGCAGACGCTCGATGCGGTCCATCTCGTCGAAGCTGTCGACCACCACGTGCCGCACCCCGGCCGACATCGCCGTGCGCAGCTCCGCCTCGTCCTTGTTGTTGCCATGCAGCACGATCCGCCCGGCCGGAACATCCGCGTGCAGCGCCACCCGCAGCTCGCCGCCGGAGGCCACATCGAGCAACAGCCCCTCCTCGTGGACCAGTCGGGCCATGGCCGTGCACAGGAATGCCTTGGAGGCGTAGGCGACGTTGCCCTGGCCGAAGGCAGCGACCGCCTCCCGGCAGCGTCGGCGCAGGTGCTCCTCGTCGTACACGAAGAGCGGTGTTCCGAACCGCTGCGCCAGTTCGGTGAGCAGGACGCCTCCGACGGCGAGCCCTTCAGGGCGGATCTCGGAAGTGACGGGCAGCAGACCCGTTTCGATGGCTGACGACATGGTTCCTCCCCCGCAGGCCGGTTCTCCGCCATCCTGGGGCCTGCAGGAGGGGTCACAAAAGCGCATTCTTCTGTGGCTGAGCCTCATGAATTTCGACGGTCGGGTCGCGTCGAGGGCCGTGGGAAGGGCCTCGTACCGGGCCGGCGAACTTCCGTCACAGGGGTGTGATCAGTCCTCCGTCGATGACGAAGTCCGATCCGGTGACCTTGCCCGAACGGCCGCTCGCCGGATCCCGGACTGGCGGACGACCGGAGGGAAGTTCGGACGACGTGGCCGGACCGGCCGGCGTGGCCGAGACGTCCGCACCCGTGCCGTCCACCGCCGGTCCGGCCGCTGCTCCCACCGGGGGCGGACCGGTGTCCGGAGTCGTACCCCCGCACCGGAGTGGATGATTCAAGGGGCACGGAAGCGAGCAGGCGAGACCCATGGACTCCACTTTGCGAACCATCACGCCGTTGTCCCCACGATCCTTCCGCCCGCGCGGGCGCGGACCGGCCGGGAGGGGGCGCGGGCTCCGCCGGTACGCCCTCGTCCCGGTGGCGGTCGCCTCCCTCGCCGTGGGCGCCACCGGCTGCGACAACGGCGCCTCCCCCTCGGCCGAACCCGCGGGATCGAGCAGGTCCGCCGCCGGCAGCACCGCCCCGGATGCGCCCATCGCCCCCGGCGAGCCCGCTCCCACCAGGGCCGCCACCCCGATCGCCTCGGCTGCCACGTCCGCCCCGGCCACCGGCAGCGGTCCGGGGCGGTGCACGGCCGAGGAGCTGACCATGAGCCTGAGGCAGGGCGACGCGGGCGCGGGCCAGATCCACTACCGGCTCACGCTGGTGAACAAGTCCTCGGACTCCTGCACCCTGACCGGCTTTCCCGGCGTCTCCCTGATCAGGCGCGACGGCAGCATGATCGGCACACCCGCCGGCCGCGAGGGCGCCGCCGGCCGGGCCACCGTCATCGCGGCCGGCGGCTCAGCCGAAGTCACCCTGCACACGCTCAACCGCGGGATCAACGGCTCGGAGTGCTGGGACCGGCCCGACCTTCTCCGGGTCTACCCTCCCGGTTCCCGAGAGGCCCTGACCCTGCGCACCACCCAACCCCTCATCTGTGGCGGCCTCTTCAGGACGACAGCGGTGAGCGGCTGACGGAATGGCGACCGGCCGGGGTGGCCCTCATGGGGACGGGCCCCGCTCTTCCCGCATGCCCCGGCGGCCGAGGCCCACCCCGCCCCACAGGTACGTCGGCGCGGGGTGGGCCTAGGCTGCCGACCGAACCCCGTTCCTGCCTGCGATGGAGACGGCTGCGATCGAGCAGGCCTGTACCCCCCGCGACGCGGACTTGCGCTCCACGGACTTGGACGGGGTCGATCTCGACGGCCGAGTTCCGGAGGACGTTCCCAGGTCCGCGATCCAGCCGTCGAATCGCCCTCGCTCACCTTCGCAGCAGACTTCTCCCACCCCACGAGGGAATACGGCCGATGGCGGCGGGGAGAGCGAAGGCGTGTACCTCTCCCGCGTCGACGAGGTCACGCCGATGACGGGGAATCGCTCGCCGATGGCACTTCGGTCTCGGGACGACGAAGAACACTGGTGATGTAGTCCGCAACGGCCGCCTCCAGACCGATGTCCAGCTGCGCGCGCTCGGACAGGTACCACCGGTGTTCCAACAGTTCGTGGTAGAGCTCGGCCGGGTCCATCGAGCTCCGGAGTTCCTGCGGAACAGCACGCACAGTAGGTCTGAACACCTCGCGGACCCAGCGATGGGCGAGCACCTCCGCACGGGCGCCGAGCGGGTCGCCCGGCGCGTAGTCCTCCTGTGTCGCCATCCAGCTCTCAAGATCGTTGAGGAGTCGTCGGGCCTGGTTCTCCTCGGCGTCGAGCCCGGTGAGGCGCAGCAGTTGGCGTTGATGATGGCCTGCGTCGACGACCTTGGGGACGAACGTGATCGTGTCGCCGTTCGGGGAGTTGGCGATCTGCATCTCGGCGACGTCGAAGCCGAGGTCGTTGAGCCGACGCATGCGGCGTTCGATGTAGTGATACTTGCCGGCGGGATAGACCGAAGTACGAGTCAGCTCACTCCACAGCTCCTCGTACCGCTGGCAGATCTCGGCGCCGAAAGCGATCGGATCCACCGAGGGATGCAGCGCACCCGCGGCCTCCAGGTCCAGCATCTCTCCGCTGATGTTCACCCGGGCCAGATCGATGTCGTATTCACGCTGCCCTGTGCTGAGTCGGCTGTGCACCTCGCCGGTCTCCGCATCCACAAGGTAGGCGGCATAGGCGCCGGCGTCCCGGCGGAAGAGCGTGTTGGACAGAGAGCAGTCGCCCCAGGCGAAGCCCGCCAGGTGCAGCCGGACCAGCAGTACGGCGAGTGCGTCCATGAGCCGGTGCACCGTGGTCGGGCGCATGGTCGTCTCGAACATCGAGCGGTAGGGCAGGGACCCGTTGAGATGACGAGTAATCAGCACCGGCTCCAGCGGCCCCCCGTCGGTGCCGGTGCGCCCGGTGACCACCGCGAGTGGGTCCACCGCGGGTATCCCGAGTTTGGCCAGGGTGCGCAACAGCTCGTACTCGCGTACCGCCGGCCGTTCGGCCAGCTCCTTGACGGCCACCACGTCGGCCCCCGCCCGTGCGTAGCGCACGACGTGGCGGGAGATGCCCCGCGGCAGCGTCACCAGATGCTTCTCCGCCCACTCTTCGAGCGGTAGGTGCCAGGGCAGTTCGAGAAGGAACGCGGGGTGTTCGGGGTTGGTGGCGTTGAACTGCAAAGCCATCGGTCGCCTCGCTGGTTCGGTGACGGGACCACCAGTGTGACGTAGCCAGTGCTGCGACCGGACAGGTTCACCGGCTCGCACTGGTCGCGCGCCCCGTGGCCAAGGGGAGGGAAGCGCACGCACACTGGTCGTGAGCGGTCACTGCACCCCGTGCGGCCGGAACTGGATGCTGATGCGCCCTCCCACGGCCCGGGCGGTCTTGGGGATGGCGTGCTCCCAGGTCCGCTGACAGGAACCGCCCATCACGATCAGGTCGCCGTGTCCGAGCGACCGCCGGACGACATCGCCGCCGCGGCACGGGCGCAGCAGCAGGTCGCGGGGTGCTCCCACGGACAGGATGGCGACCATCGTGTCCTCACGTGCGCCCCTGCCGATGCGGTCGCCGTGCCAGGCCACGCTGTCGCGCCCGTCGCGGTAGTGGCACAGGCCGGCCGTTGTGAAGGGTTCGCCGAGCTCGGCGGCGTAGTGCGTGGAGAGCGCCCGCCGCGCCTCGTCGAGGATGAGGTGCGGCAGCGGTTCGCCGGCACGGTAGAAGGCGAGCAGACGCGGGACGTCCACGACCCGCTCGTACATCTGCCGTCGCTCGGCCTTCCAGGGAACGTCCGCGGCCAGCTGTTCGAACAGGGCGTCGGCGCCACTCAGCCAGCCCGGCAGGAGGTCGATCCAGGCGCCGTCGTCGAGCTCGGTTCTGCGGAGCCCGTCCAGTGGGCGCAGAGACGCGTCGTCGCCCTGATCGAACAGGGAGCCCTGGAGCTGGTGCGGTGCCATACCTGCAGCCTACTCGCATTCGAACATGTGCACTATTAGGAAAGGGTCCGCACCTCCGCCTTCCATGGGCGCCCGGGCGTCCACAGGCGGGCGCTGCGGTACGGGCCGGACGCCCTGCGGGATCGCCGCGGCAGGCACCGGGCATCCCACACACCGGGAACAGTGGATGAATGCGCAGCGCACGCCCCTTGACCCCCCTGCCCCTTGACACCGATTACCGACACGTAGCGCATAAATCGTCTAAATTGGGGCACATGGGGTTGCGGCTTTCTGCGGTCGTGCCGGATGTACGGGGCCGCGTCGACACGGCTGCACGTGCACTGAGACAGCGTGACCCGGTCCGGCCGGGCCACGGGGACGGATACCCATGACCGACGGCCATCAGGGTCCCGAGGACCACGGTCCGGACCCCCTCGGAGACTTCCTCTCGCACTTTCTCGGCACCGGACAGGGTGGGGAGCCGCCCGACCCTCGGCGCATCGACTTGAGCCGTCTGTTGAGCGGTCCCGCACGGCAGCTCGTCACCGTTGCAGCGTCCTATGCCGCCCAGCACGGGAGTACCGACCTCGACACGGAGCACCTCTTGCGGGCCGCGCTCACCACCGAGCCGACTCGCCGCATGGTCACGCGAGCGGGCGCCGATCCCGACGCGCTCGCCGCCGAGATCGACCGGCAGGCCGGGGAAGGGCCGCGAAGCGAATTCATCGCCGTCACGCCGGCGGTCAAGCGCGCTCTGCTCGACGCCCATGAGATCGCGCGCTCCACCGGCGCCTCCTACATCGGCCCGGAACACGTGCTGGTGGCACTCGCAGCCAACCGCGACTCCGCAGCGGGGCAGATGCTCAACGCCGCGCACTTCTCGCTGCCCGCCGGTGCCCGGGACGGCCTGGGGCCCGTGCCCGGAAGCGCCGGCCAGCGCACCGGCCCCGGCGAGCGGAGCACCCCCAACCTGGACAAGTTCGGCCGCGACCTCACCGACCTGGCCCGGGAGGGCCGTATTGACCCGGTCATCGGCCGTGACGTGGAAATCGAGCAGACCGTTGAGGTCCTCGCCCGCCGAGGCAAGAACAATCCCGTCATGATCGGCGAAGCCGGAGTGGGCAAGACCGCCGTCGTCGAGGGACTGGCCCAGCGCATCGCGGACGGCGACGTGCCGGACATCCTGCTCGATCGGCGTGTCGTCCAGCTCGACCTCTCCGGAGTCGTCGCCGGTACCCGCTTCCGTGGGGACTTCGAGGAACGCCTCACCGGCCTCATCGACGAAATCCGCGCCCATTCGGGCGAGCTGATCGTCTTCATCGACGAACTGCACACCGTCGTCGGGGCGGGCGGCGGCTCCGAGGGCGGCTCGATGGACGCGAGCAATATGCTCAAGCCCGCGCTCGCCCGCGGCGAACTCCATGTCGTGGGAGCCAGCACGCTCGAGGAGTACCGTCGCTACATCGAGAAGGACGCAGCGCTTGCCCGCCGGTTCCAGCCGGTTCTGGTGCCCGAGCCCAGCCCGACGGACGCCGTCGAGATCCTGCGTGGTCTCCAGGACCGCTACGAAGCCCATCACCAGGTCCGCTACACCGACGAGGCACTGCTCGCCGCCGTCGAGCTGTCCGACCGCTACCTCACCGACCGCTATCTCCCCGACAAGGCGATCGACCTCATGGACCAGGCCGGCGCCCGGGTCCGGCTGCGCGCCTCCACCCGCGGCACCGACATCCGCGCCCTGGAACGCGAGGTCGAGCAACTCACACGGGACAAGGACCAGGCCGTCGCCGCCGAGCAGTACGAGCGGGCGACCGAGCTGCGCGACCGGCTCGCCGACCTCGAACAGCGGATCGGCAAGGCAGACCACGCGCCGCAGCCGCGCAGCCATGTCGCGGAGGTCACCGTCGAAGACATCGCCGACATCGTGTCCCGCCAGACCGGAATTCCCGTCAGCAGCCTCACCCAGGAGGAGCGGGACCGGCTGCTGAACCTGGAGCAACATCTGCACCAGCGCGTCATCGGCCAGGACGAAGCGGTGACCGCCGTCGCCGACGCCGTCCTGCGCTCGCGGGCCGGCCTGTCCGACCCCGGCCGCCCGATCGGGAGCTTCCTCTTCCTCGGCCCCACCGGCGTCGGCAAGACCGAACTCGCCCGCGCGCTCGCGGAGGCACTCTTCGGGAGCGAGGACCGGATGATCCGCCTCGACATGAGCGAGTACCAGGAACGGCACACCGTCAGCCGCCTGGTCGGCGCTCCCCCCGGCTACGTCGGCCACGAGGAGGCCGGGCAATTCACCGAAGCGGTACGCAGGAACCCCTACTCGCTGCTGCTCCTGGACGAGGTCGAGAAGGCGCACCCCGACGTCTTCAACATCCTGCTGCAGGTGCTCGACGACGGGCGGCTCACCGACTCCCAGGGCCGCACCATCGACTTCAAGAACACCGTCATCGTCATGACCAGCAACCTCGGTTCGCAGGCCATCACCGGTCGCGGCAGCGCGATGGGCTTCGGCGCCGGCTCCACGGACGCCGACGAGCAGGCCCGCCGCGAGCGGGTGATGCGCCCACTGCGCGAACACTTCCGGCCGGAGTTCCTCAACCGCATCGACGAGATCGTGATCTTCCGCCAACTCGCCGACCAGCAGCTACGGCAGATCACCAACATGCTGCTGGACGACTCCAGGCGTCGGCTCCGCGCCCAGGACGTCACCGTCGAGGTCACCCTGGACGCCGTCGAATGGCTCGCCCAACGCGGCTACCAGCCCGAGTACGGCGCCCGCCCGTTGCGCCGCACGATCCAGCGCGAGGTCGACAACCGACTCTCCCGCATGCTGCTCGACGGCAGCCTGCAGCCCCACAGCCGCCTCCGGATCGATGTGGCCGACGGCGAGCTGACCATCCGCAAGGAGGAAGAACCACAGCGCCCCGCGAGCTGACCCCGAGCGGTGTCCCGTTCAGCTCATCCTGACCCGCCACCTCACGACACGTGCGCCGTCGGTACAGCGCTGCCCCACGCGCAACGGCCGCAGTCGCCTGCGTAGATGGCGAGTTGGCCGTGTCGGACTCACCGATGAGGCGGGACGGCGGAGAAGATCGCGAGTGTGCTGAGGAGATCGGCCGAGGTGAACCGGCGTGCCGGGGAGTGGCCGGGCATCCGGCCCTGTTCCGCACCGGCTCGTCCTGATCGATGATGACGTACCGGGCTGCCGTCCTCGGTACGCCACCGGCTGTCCCAGGAAGGGGTTTCCTATGCGGGAAACAACGCCAGCGCAGTCCCCGCTGGACGACCGCTCCGTCCACGGCTCGGACGAAGAGGCCGATGTGATCGTGGTGGGGGCGGGGCCTGCGGGCTCGTCCGCGGCCTTCCACCTCGCCAAGGCAGGCGTCGACGTCCTGCTTCTGGAGAAGGCCCACTTTCCCCGGGAAAAGGTGTGCGGAGACGGCTTGACCCCGCGAGCGGTGCACCAACTCATCCGGATGGGCATCGACATCAAGGCTCCGGGGTGGACGCGTTCACGCGGTATGCGATGGGTGGCCGGTGAGCATCAGGTGCACATCGACTGGCCTGCCCTGGGGCGCTACCCGGACTTCGGCCTCTCGCGCAGCCGGCATGACTTCGACGACATCCTGGCCCGCCATGCCGTTGCTGCCGGAGCACGGTTGCGCAACGGAGTGAAGGTGACCCAGCCCGTGACCGACCGCGCCGGCCGCATCACCGGCGTCACCGCCACGGCCGGAGCGAAGGAGCCGGTGGTCTTCCACGCACCGATCGTCATCGCCGCCGACGGCGCCTCCGCCCGCCTCGCCCTCGCCATGGGCCTGCAGCGGGACAGGAGCAGGCAGATCGCGACAGCCGCCCGCCGCTACTACCGCAGCCCAGAACGGTCTCAGGAGGAGTACCTGGAGTTGTGGGCAGATCTCCGCTTCCCGGGGAGCGATCACTACCTGCCGGGATACGGTTGGATCTTTCCCATGGGAGACGGCCGCGTCAACGTCGGGCTCGGTGCGCTGCCCCACCGGCGGCACGGAAGCGCGGACCTGCGGACCGCGTTGGACCAATGGCTGGCCCGTACTCCTCACGCCTGGGGGCTGCATGAGGAGAACGCCGAGGGCCCCGTCCGTAGCGCGGCGCTGCCCCTGGGGTTCAACCGTCACCCCCTCTACACCCGGGGGCTCCTCCTGGTCGGCGACTCCGGAGGCATGATCAGCCCCTGGAACGGGGAAGGCATCGGCCAGGCCATGGAGGCCGGCGAAGTCGCAGCCGAGAGCGCCGCGCTCGCCCTCGCCCTTCCCCAGGGCCCCCGGCGGGAGCGAGTGCTGCGCAGCTACCCTGTCGAGATGAACCGCCGCTGGGGGCGCTACTACCGTCTCGGCAACGCGGCCGCCGACATCGTCTTCAGCCGTTCGGGCTTCCAACCGATCCTCAATCGGTACGTCATGGGATCGCCGTTTCTGCTCAACACCCTGGCCCGGATGCTCACCAACCTCACGGACAAGCCCTCGCACGACGTGATCGACCATGTACTCAACACCGTTGTCCGCCTGGTCCCGGCACCGCCTGTGCGCGGGCGCTGAACGGCCCGCCGACGGTGCCTCTCCCGGCGTGGTCGTCCCGGCCCCACGCCGCCACGCCGGAGGAAGCCCGGTTCATGGAGCCGACCGCGGGCCCGACGGCCACCGGTCGAAGTCCGCCCGACGACGTGCGAGGTGCGAGCTGTCCGACGGTTGCCGCCGCCTTACGGGAGAGCACGCCCACCCGGTGCGCGGACTCCTTCGGCGTACGCACGAAGGAGTCCGGGCCAACCGCGATCACGCCGAAGGTGGCGTGGTGCGCCCCACTCGTCCTTCTCGAGGGATCTCCAGCAATGCGGTGGCATCGTGGCCGCCCTGCCGCGGTGGTCGTGGCCGGTGACGCCGAGGACAGTTCTGGCCGGCTCCGCGTAGAGGACGCAGCACCCATCCCCCTGTGCCCGACCGAGCAGCACAGGAACCGGGGAGGCTTCCGGTCCAGCGGCTGCCCCTCGGCACCGTGGACCGTGGCCTCACGTGAATCCGAACGGCGTAGGCCTTCCGTCGAGGATCCGGATACCTGATCATCTAATTCCATGCGCATGTCAAACATTTCCCGAAGACTCCGCCATCGGGCCCTGCTCTGCGCCGTCGCCGCAAGCCTGGCCCTGACAGCCACCTCAGGAGCGCAGGCCGGGGCCGACTCCCCTGCGCCCGGCCTGTCGGAAACCCTCGACCGCATTCTCGGCGACACCCGGCTGGACGGCGCCCAGGTCGGAGTCGTCGTCAGCGACGCGCGGACCGGACAGACGCTCTATCAACGCAACGGCGACGGTCGCCTGGTACCGGCATCCAGCACCAAGCTTCTGACGTCGGCCGCGGCCATGGCGACGCTCGGCCCCGACTACCGGTTCAGCACCGATGTGTTCGCGGACGGCTCCCGCCACGGGACCGTGCTCCAGGGCGACCTGTACCTTCGCGGCACCGGCGACCCCACGATGCTGGCCGAGGACTACGACCGGCTGGCAGCCGCGGTCGCCGCGGCGGGGATCCGCCGGGTCACCGGCCGGCTGGTCGCCGACGACACCCGGTTCGACAGCAGCCGGCTCGGCACGTCCTGGGCGGCCGACGACGAGTCCGCCTACTACTCGTCGCAGATCTCTCCGCTGACGGTGGCCCCGGACACCGACTACGACGCGGGCACCGTCTCTCTCACGGTGACCCCGGGTGCCGCGCCGGGCGAGGCGCCCGCGGTGAAAGTCACCCCGCCCAACGACTACGTCCGCATCGACAACGGCGCCACCACGGTCGCCTCCGGCGAGAGCCGCGCCATCACCGTCGATCGCCTGCACGGCAGCAACACCATCGTGGTCAGCGGCAGGATCCCCGTCGAGAGCGCACCCACAACTTCGTGGATCAGCGTCTGGGAGCCCACAGGCTATGCGGCCGCCGTCTTCGCGGACGCGCTCGCCGCACACGGAGTGAAGGTGGCCGGGGGGCCGGTGCTGGGAAAGGCCGTCCCGCAGGGTGCCAAGACGCTGGCCTCCCATCCGTCGATGCCGCTGAAGGATCTGCTGACGCCGTTTCTGAAGCTGTCCAACAACAACCATGCAGAGGTGCTGGTCAAGACCATCGGTTACGAGGAAAAGGGCAGCGGCACCTGGTCGGCCGGGCTGTCGGCGAGCGCCGACTACCTGCGTAACCTCGGACTGGATCCTACTGCCCTGCGTCAGGTGGACGGCTCGGGCCTGTCGAGGATGGACATGGTGTCCACCGAGCAGTTCACCGAGCTGCTGGTCGCCGCACGCCAACAACCATGGTTCCAGGACTGGTACGACGCTCTGCCGGTCGCCTGCGTGTCCGACCGGATGACCGGCGGGACGCTGCGCTCCCGCATGTGCGGGACCGCGGCCGCGGGCAACCTGCACAGCAAGACCGGCTCACTGACCGGCGTGTCGGGGCTCTCCGGCTATGTGACAGACGCCGACGGCCGGGAGCTCGTCTTCAGCTTCGTCAGCAACAACTACGTCGCGAGCTCGGTCAAGAGCATCGAGGACGCGGTCGGAGCGGCGCTCGCCGCCTACAGCGTCAAGGGCGCAGAGCAGCCGCACGGTACGGCCCGGTCCGACCGGCGCACGACCGATGCGCCGGCTGCAAGGGATGAGCAGTCCGGGCGCACCGGCCTCGAGTGCTCCTGGATGAAGCCTGTGAGCTGCTGAGCGACGATCGGGGATCCAGGACAGCGCACGGAACCGCAAGGCAGTGATCCAGCCGGAGGTCGACCGGATCGGTGAGGGGCGGGGACCGACCCCGCCCCTCATGCCACTCGGGCAGGTCCCGGAGAAGCGGCATCAGCGTCGTCAGAGGCCGCGTTGCATGTGTGGATCCAGAATCCGATGACGCTCGCGGGGGCTGCCACCCGTATGAACCGGCCCGGCAGAGGCCCCGTCCTGAGCATGTGGTCAGGATGACCCGTCGCTCCACGCCCTCGCGTGCTCGGTGAGCTCAGGCGTTGGGGCGCTTGCCGTGATTGGCCTTCTTCTTCTTGCGGGCGCGTCGCTTGTTCCCTCGCTTGGCCATAGTCCACTTCTCCCAGATTCGGTGCATTTCGGGCGATCGTCAGTCTAGGTTCGGCCGGATGCGTCTGCATCAGGAGCGTGGCCAGGACGTCGGAATCCCGCCTCCTCAGGGCACCCACTTGTACTTGTCCCCGCCGACCCATCTCACGACCGCGGGATCGTCGAAGTCGATCTCGGGCACTCCCGCTCGACGCGCCAGCCTGATCACATCCACCATGTCGTGGGCAGGTCCGGCCAACACTCCGTTGACCTCCACCATGCGGTACGGCGGATCGCCCGGCACGACACCGAGGACGACGACGGGGGCGGGGTGGAACGCCTCTCCGGCATCGTTGGTCATGCCTACAGCGTGTGGCAGGAGCGCGCCGCGCACATGTTCAGCGGACCGATCGTCCCCGGTGATGCCCCTGTCCCACCTATCGGCTCGCGGGCCTCATGCGCCGGGGTCATCCATGTCGTCCGGCAGCAGGCGACCGGTTACCAGACCCCCGCTCGGCCGCCCGCCGACAGGGAACGGCGCCCGATGATGCACTTCGACTTTCGGGTCGGCGGTCTCGATGCCGCGGCGACCCAGCCGGCCACGCGCCCGAACAATACCGGCATCGCACGTCACTGATAGTAATCGAAATGTGACAGGCGTGGCGGCTGCTTCGAGCAGCCACGCCTCTCGTGTGGTGTTGCAGCGTCAGTTCTCCTTGAATCCCACGTAGTTCTCCGCGAGGGAGGCCGAAGCGGCCTCGGAGCGGGCGACATAGCGCAGATGCGAGAGGCGAAGCGCACGGTCGAAGTCGGAGTCGGCGGGGTCACTGTGCAGCAGGGTCGTCATCGTGTACGAGAAGTGCTCGGCCCGCCAGACGCGGCGCAGCGCGTTCTCCGAGTACGCGTCGAGCAGCGACTCGTCCCGGTGGGCGTGGTAGCGGGTCAGGGCCTGGGCGAGCAGGGTGACGTCGGCGACGGCGAGGTTGAGGCCCTTGGCCCCGGTGGGCGGGACGATGTGGGCCGCGTCACCGGCCAGGAAGAGGCGGCCGTGGCGCATGGGCTCGGCGACGAAGCTGCGCATCGGGGTGATGCTCTTCTCGGTGATCGGGCCCCGCCGCAGCGTCCAGTCGCCGTCGACGGCGAAGCGGGTCTCCAGCTCGTCCCAGATGCGCTCGTCCGGCCAGTTGTCGGTGCTGTCGTCCGGGGCGACCTGGAGGTAGAGCCGACTGACCTCGGGCGAGCGCATGCTGTGCAGGGCGAAGCCGCGCTCGTGGTGGGCATAGATCAGTTCCTCGCACGAGGGAGGAACGTCGGCGAGGATGCCGAGCCAGGAGAAGGGGTACGTCCGTTCCGTCACGGTCAGCAGGTCGTCCGGCACGGAGCGGCGGCCGATGCCGTGGAAGCCGTCGCAGGCGACGACGATCTCGCAGTCCAGGGTGTGCTCGGCGCCTTCGTGACGGTAGCGGATGCTCGGGCGGTCGGTCTCGATACCGTCGACGGACAGCGCCTCCGCCTCGAACAGGACGGTTCCGCCGTCCTGTTGACGCCGGGCGATGAGATCCTTCACCACTTCGGTCTGCGCGTAGACCATGACCGACCGGCCGCCGGTGAGGGACGGGAAGTCGATGCGGTGGGTGCGCCGGTCGAAGCGCAGTTCGATGCCGTGGTGCTCCAGGCCCTGGCGGTCCATCCGCTCGCCGGCCCCGGATTCGCGCAGCACGTCGACGGTGTCCTGTTCGAGGATGCCTGCGCGCTGCCGGCGTTCGACGTAGTCGCGGCTGCGCAGTTCGAGGACGACGTTGTCGATGCCCTGCTGGTGGAGCAGGTGGGAGAGCAGGAGTCCGGCGGGGCCGGCTCCGATGATGCCGACGGTGGTGCGGGGCATGAGGGTCTCCGTGGGAGGTCAGAGGTGAAGGGCGTCGTCGGGAAGCGGCCGCGGCCCGGGGCGCGGCGACGGAACGCCCGCGGGGCTGCCGGTCACAGGGGCTTCCCCGTCTTCACCGGCGCGGCAGTCCGGTGCAGGACCTCGTCGACGGTCACGCCGGGGGCGGTCTCGACGAGTCGCAGTCCCTCGTCAGTGATGTCGAGGACGGCCAGGTCGGTGATGACGCGGTGGACGCAGTTCCGGCCGGTGAGCGGCAGCGTGCAGGTGTCGACGATCTTTGGGGTGCCGTCCTTGGCGGTGTGCTCCATGAGAACGATCACCCGGCGGGCGCCGTGGACGAGGTCCATCGCCCCGCCCATGCCCTTGACCATCCTGCCGGGGATCGCCCAATTGGCGAGGTCACCGCGGGCGGAGACCTGCATGGCGCCCAGGATCGCGGTGTCGATGTGACCGCTGCGGATCATGCCGAAGGAGAGCGCGGAGTCGAAGAAGGCGGCGCCCGGTACGACGGTCACCGTCTCCTTGCCCGCGTTGATCAGGTCGGGGTCGACCTCGTCCTCGTACGGGTACGGGCCGACGCCGAGGAGTCCGTTCTCCGAGTGGAGGACGACGTCGACGCCCTCGGGGAGGAAGCCCGGCACGCGAGTGGGCAGTCCGATCCCGAGGTTGACGTACGAGCCGTCGGTGAGCTCCCGGGCGGCTCGGGCCGCCATCTCGTCCCTGGTCCAGCTCATCGGGTGCGCACCGTCCTTCGCTCGATGCCCTTGTCGGCAGCCTGTTCGGGGGTCAGTTCCAGTACCCGCTGCACGAATACACCGGGGAGGTGGACCTGGTCGGGGTCCAGTTCGCCGGGCTCCACGAGCTCCTCGACCTCGGCGACGGTGATCCGCCCGGCCATAGCGGCGAGCGGGTTGAAGTTGCGGGCCGCGCGGGCGAAGACGAGGTTGCCGTGGCGGTCGCCCCGGGCGGCGCGCACCAGGGCGAAGTCGGTGGTGATGCCGTGTTCGAGGACATACGCCCTGCCGTCGTACTCGCGTGTCTCCTTGGGCGGGGAGGCGACCGCCACGCCGCCGTCCGGCGCGTACCGCCAGGGCAGTCCGCCCTCGGCGGCCTGGGTGCCGACGCCCGCCGGGGTGAAGAACGCGGGGATGCCGGCGCCGCCGGCCCGCAGCCGCTCGGCCAGGGTGCCCTGCGGGGTGAGTTCCAGCTCCAGTTCGCCGCCCAGGTAGCGGCGGGCGAACTCCTTGTTGTCGCCGATGTAGGAGCCGGTGACCCGGCTGATCCGTCCGGCCGCGAGCAGGATGCCCAGGCCACCGCCGTCGACGCCGCAGTTGTTGGAGACGACGCTCAGCCGGCCGGAGCCGTGGGCGTGCAGGGCGCGGATCAGGACGTCCGGTACCCCGCTCAGTCCGAAACCTCCGACGGCGAGCGATGCCCCCTCTCCGATGTCCGCCACCGCTTCGGCAGCCGTCGCTATGACTTTGTCCATACAACGACCCTTTTCACTCGGGTTCACCGCAAGGCTGTTCGCCTGGTGAACTTTCGTTCATACTTGACGCGGGCTGAGTGTCCACCCACGCTTCGGGCTGTGTCAACGGCAGCGGGTACGGTTTCCGCACGGTGATCAGCCCGCGACGCCCCGAGGAGGTCAGACGATGTCCCAGCTCACCGAGGTGACGACGGCGCCCGAGGCGACGGTGGCACCCGAGGCCGCGATGGCGCCGGACGAACTGGTCGGACCGCTGGAGCGCGGACTGGCTGTGCTCCGCGCCGTGGCCGCGGGACCGGGGACACGCCATCGCCCCGGAGATCTCGTCCGCACCACCGGGCTCGCCCGATCGACGGTCGACCGGGTCGCCACCACGCTTGTCCGCCTGGGGTTCCTGCGGACCGAGGACCGCGATCTGCTCCTGGCCCCGCGCTCGGCGGAGCTGGGCAACGCCTATCTGGCCGGCTGCGCCCTCCTCGAAGCCCTCCACCCACACGCCGTCACACTCGCCGACGAGCTCGACGAGTCGGTTTCGTTGGCCGTCCCGGACGGCGACGGGGTGCGCTTCATCGCGCAGGCCGCCCGCCGCCGCGCCATGGCGATCTCGTTCCGGGTCGGCGATCTTTTGCCCGCCGAACGCTGCGCGCCCGGCGCCGTGTTCGCCGCCGACTGGGACGACGCACAGCACGACCAGTGGCGCGCGCGGCGTCGGCGCGACCCGCTGGACACGGGCTTCCCGGCGCTGCCGCCCCGCCCGGCCGGGGCGGAGCCCACGTCCTCAGCAGTCGAGGCAGACTTCCTCGATCGGGTACGGCAGACACGCGACGACGGCTTCTCGATGGACAGCCAGCTGATCGAGCCCGGTCTGATCGCCGTCGCGCTCCCCGTCCGCGATCCGGCGGGCGCGGTGGTCTGCGCCGTCAGCGTGGTCAGTCACACCAGCCGACACAGCATCGAGTCCCTGACGGCGCGGGTCCTGCCCCCGGTACGCGCGGCCGTCGCCGCCATGGAGGCTGCCCTGCGCGCACCGTCGGCGACCGAAACGCCGGCCGCCGCAGCGGCGGTCCGCCCTCCCGAATCGGGCAGTGCGCTCAAGGAGGAACTCGGCGCCGGCTTCCTCCAGTCGCTCGCCCGGGGTCTCGACGTGCTGTGCGCCTTCGGCTCGGTCGACGGCCCCGCCCGCGTGACCGACCTCGCCCGCCTCACCGGGCTCCCCCGCGCGACCGCACGCCGGTCGCTCATCACGCTGCGCCACCTGGGGTACGTACGGGAGGACGCGGACGGTTTCCGGGTGCTGCCGCGGGTCATGGAGCTCGGCTACGCCCGGCTCTCGGGCCTGACCCTCGCCGGGATCGCCACCCCGCACCTCGCCGAACTGGTCGGCAGGGTCCACGAGTCCGCGTCCGTGGCCGTGCTCGACGACGACGACATCCGCTACGTCGCCCGGGTCGCGAGCACCCGGATCATGCACATCGACATCACGGTGGGCACCCGGCTGCCCGCGTACGCCACGTCGATGGGCCGGGTGCTCCTCGCGGCCCTCCCCGACGGCGAGCGCGCGGCGCGGCTGGCCCGGGTGACACCCGAGGCGCTGACGCCCCGCACGGTGACCGCACCCGAGGCCCTCGCCGACGTGGTGACGGCCACCTCCCGGCGCGGCTACGCCTGGGTGGAACAGGAGTTGGAAGAGGGGCTGCGTTCGATCGCGGCACCGGTCACGAACGGCCGCGGCCATGTGGTGGCCGCGGTCAACGTGGCGCTCCACGCCGGCCGCGCCACCGGCGAGGAGAGCCTGGCCACGCTCCTCCCCCCTCTGCTGGAGACCGCAGCGCGGATCAGCGCCGACCTCGCAGCGGTGAGCCGCTTCTCCCCCGTGCCCACCGTCTGATCCTCACCGCCGTCGGGCCGGGCGCAACGGTCCCGGGAGCCGTCCGCCGGAACGCTAGTGCCCCTCCCGGCAAGCTTTGCCCCGTCGCACCGCCCGGCAGGCGCGCCGCCATCGTGTCCGGCATCAGGTCCAGGGCGAAGGAATGGCCGCTCTCGCTCATGCCGGCGGCGAGCAGAGGGCGGGCAACGGCGGTGTTCGGGTACGTGTCGGCCGGTGTATTGCCAGCGTGCCGGTGGTCGCGTGGCTGCAGCAGCTCGCCGCGTCAGCGCGTGCACCTCGTGGACTGCGCCGTCATCCGTCCACTCCTTGCCACACGCGTTCGCCCGCCGTTCCCTCGTTCTTTGCCCACGAGCCAGTCCAAAGGCTCCCCTTGTTGTGGATCAAGGCCATACCATGCGCTTGCGAAGCGCGCGCCGCACAGGAAGACGGAGGAGGCGCGATGTCCGGGATACCGCATGACGGCGTATCCGACGCCATGTCGAGCGGAGCATGGGGCACGCTCCCCGCCGCTGTGGAGCTGTACCACCTGAGGCCGGACGGAGGCATCGGGCTCACCGACCGCGAGGGCGCGCGCGAGCTGGGACCCGAGCGGGAGTTTCTCCGCTTCATCGATGACGGGCAGTTCGCCCACTACCTGGTGGGCGACGCGGCGACCTCCCCCGAGCGTCCCTCGAACGCCACGGTCAAACTCGGTGTCGTGGGGCCGCGCAGCGCCTTCACCCCGCATGCCCACGGCGGTGAACACTTCGTCCTCAGCCTCGGCCACGCGGCGTGCGGCCTCTACGACGCGGACCGCGACCTGGTGACCGAAGTCCCGCTGACTCCCGGGATGTTGATACGGATTCCGGAGATGATGCCCCACTCCTTCGCGAACCGGGGCACCGATCCGCTGACGATCCTCGCGGCCAACACCGGTTACGGGATCGACCACGAGGACTACGCGATCACCGCCGGGGAGGCCGAGCTCCGCGCCGCGGGCGCCACCCCGACGGCCGGCCGGGTGGCCGTAGCCGCGGCCACCACCGACTATCGCGCCCTCGCCGCCGCCCTGCGCGACATCGAGCGCCATCAGCAGGATCTCGGCATCGCCCCCACTACAGTCCGCGAGCGCCTGGCCGCACGACTGCGCCGTGTGGCGACCGCACTGGAGGACCGCCGGTGATCTGTCCGCACTGCGAGAAGAACCTGCTCCGCAAGGAGCGCCCCGACAACACCTGCTCCCACTGCAGGCGCACGTACGCGCTCGACCCCAAGACCAACTCCCTCGGCCTCAGCGACCTACGGGTGCGCAGGATCGTCGCCAAGGTGACGGAGGAGGGCAGGATCGCGGTGGTGCCGGACCAGTTGTGGTACGCGCTCTCGCGCAGGCGCCTCAAGGACGGCAACTTTGCGCCGGGGTGTGCGGGTGCCTCGCTCTTCGCGGGCCTGGTCGTCGGCGTCTTCGGCCTCTTCACCGAGATCGTGTACGTCTTCCTCGCCTCGGGCGCCCTGCTGCTCGTCTCCGCGGGCTTCGCCCTCGCACGAGCCGCCGGTGCGGGCCGGGGCTACCCGGTGATGAGCCGTGCGGCATTCCGTTCGGAGGTGCTCGTGCCCTGGCGGAGCGTGTATGGCGGGCTGCCGCCCGGGGTGATCGACGCCGCCCCTCCCGTTCCCTCTCAGGCCGGAATTCGTGCGCCCTCCCGCGCCCGGCCCGGCGCGGTACTCCTGTGCCCCGACCGCTCCATCAGAGCGTTCCTGATCGCCGACGGCCTGCCCGCCCGTTACGGGATCACGCTCGCCAAGGATCTCGACGCGGTCCGCGCGCTGCCCACGCGGGGCCCGGTGATCGTGCTGCACGATGCCGACGCGCACGGAGAACTCCTCGCCCGGCACGTCCGCGCGAGTCTGGGGCAACGCACAGTGATCGACGCCGGGTTGCCGCTGCGCACCCTCCGCCGTCCGGCGCAGGCCGTGCCCTACCGCGACAAGCAGGAGAAGCCCGACCAGGAGACCATGGCACGGCTCACCGCGCTGGGCGAGTTCACCGAGGAGGAGCTGAAGCGGCTGGGAAAGGGCTGGTGCTTCCCGCTCGTCGGCGTGCCCCCCGCCCGGCTGCTCGCCGCCGTCACCCGGGTCGCCGAGCAGGTCATGGGGAGCGTCGATCCGGAACGGCGTCGCGCCGCGTCCGTGGGGTTCATGACCTGGCCGGGTTCTGCGGCCCAGGACCACGCGGGTGAGCGATGATCTGCCCCCGCTGCGCCGCCTCGCTGACGCGCAAGCAGCGCAGCGGCAGAATCTGCGCGCACTGTGGGAAGCACTTCGCGCTCGACCCCGCGGTGCACGGCAAGGGCATGCACGACATCCGTATCCGGGGCATCGCGGAACGCGCCACCGATCACGGCCGCCTGAAGATCACCCTCACCCAGCTCTGGTACCTGTCCCGCAGCCGTAACTACGCCTGGGCCGGGCGCGATCCGAAGGGTGTGCCGGCGAAGATCCGCTGGCTCGTGGCCCTGCCGGTGGCAGCCGCCCTCGTCGCATGCGCCGTCCTGACCGGCGGACTGCTCGCGTTCCTCCTCGGCGCCGCCGCGTGCGCCGCCCTCGTCGTCGCGTCGTCCATGCGGCACCGCCCCGGTCAGTTGCCGCATGGGCAGATCGTTCCTGCCGAACAGACCTTCCGTGCCTTGATGAACGGCTCCTGGTCGGCGACGTACGGGGGGCTGCCGCAAGGCGTCGTCGACGACGCGCGCCCCGTGCCCCGGCCGCGCGGGGCGAACCGTTCCGGTGCGTCCGTTCCGGTGTCCCGGCCCAAGGCCGCGATCCTCTGCACGGACCGCGTGGTCTCCCTCTTCCTCACGGCCAACGGCATCCCCGCCCGTCTGCAGGCCGCCCTCGTGGAGGTCGGCGACGCCGACGGAACCGGGGGCCGCCCCACCGTCCTGGCAGCGGCGCTCAGCGCGCTCGCGCAGTATCGCAGCGGGCTCCCGGTGGTCGTCCTGCACGACGCCGATCCGCAGGGCGTCCTGCTGGCGCCGCTCATCCGTGGCGCACAGCCCGACCGCGTCGTGGTGGACGCGGGCCTACCCGTCTCCGCGGTCAGGGGCAAACAGGGCGTCGTGCGGCTCGCCCGGCCCGATCCGCTCGCCGACGCGGAACAGCTCCGCACGGTCGCAGGTCTGCCCGACGCCGACGCGCAGTGGCTCGGCGAGGGCTTCTGGAGTCCGCTCGCCGCCGTGCCACCGCACGTCCTCGAATCGATCGTCGTCCGGGCAGTGGAACGGGCCCTGGCCGCCCCGCCGCCCACCCCCCACGAGGACCTCACCCACGGCTTCCTCACCTGGCCGCAGGCGCCGCGGACCCCACGGCCCCCGAGGACCTCGCGGGCACCTGGTACCCGCCCACCCGGCACCGGCACGTACAAGAAGAAGGGCACCAGTTCCGCATGACGCCGCGACGCCTCCAGGATCCCGGAATCGGGAGCATGGCCCGGGACCCTCGTACCGGCCGCGGGCCGGGCGCCCGTTTCCTCGACCTCGCGATCACCGGCGCCGCCGCGCGCGCCGCAGGCCCGGGGGGCATCAGATTCACGGAACGGCAGCTCTACTACGAGACCTGCCGTGTCCTGAGCCCGGCCGCGACCCTGCTCCCCCGCATCCCGCGCACCCCGGCCCCTCCCCTGCGCCTGCCCACGTTCACGCGTGCGCTGGATGCACGGGGCCGGGAGAGCGTGGACGGCCTGCTCCCACCGATCCCGTCCCCGCCGCCGACTGCGCCACGGCCTCCGTCGGCGCCTGATGCCGCCGAACCCGATCTCCACGCCTACGGGTTGCCCCGTCTCCTCGTCTGCCAGGACCGCTCGATCGCCCGGATGCTGCTCGCCAACCATGTGCACCTGGAGGCGGCCTGCCCCGTCCTCGCGGCGCCCGACGCCCTGCCGCTCGACCCGCGCCTCGTCGCGGCGCTGGAGCGGGCCGAGGGCGCGACGGTCCATGTGCTGCACGACGCGAGCCCGGAGGGCATCGGGCTCCCGGCGCGGGTCAGGGCCGCTCTGGGCCCGGTCCCCGGCGTGCGGGTCATATCGATCGGGCTCGTGCCCCGGCATGCGGCAACCCTGCGCCTTCCGACCGGCCGCGGCCCGGCACCGGCTCCACCGCCGGCCCCCTGGCCGTCCGGGCTGCGGCCCGAGGAGGCCTCGTGGCTGGCGAGGGGACGGTTCACGCAGGTCGCGGCGGTGTCACCGCCCCGCCTGGTGCGTACGGTGCTGCGCCTCACGCGGGGACCGCGACCGCCCCGGAACTCCATGTGGACCGAACTGCGCGGGCTGCGTGCCACGGGTTTCCTGACCTGGCCCGCCTCGTGATCCGCCGCGTCACCCGCCCATGAACCGCGCGGTGACCCGTCCGGGCGAGCACTCCTTCCCGCGGCCACGACCGCCCCACAGACCCGAGGAACGCACACGATGATCCGACCTCAAGAGATCGGCTACTTCGACGAGCTGCTCGCCGACGGCAGCGTCCACCGGCGTTACGAGGACGGCCGGGAGGAGTGGCGCCACCGCGAGAGCTCCCCCGGTGGTCTCGTGCGCTGGCACGACAACCGGAATGCCTCCGGCACGGACGAGCTTCTCGGCAACCGCATCATCAAGCGGGTCCTCGCCGACGGCGCGGTGACGTACGCCCGGGACATCGGATACGGCCGCACCCTGTGGGGTCGCGGCGAGACGGTGATGGTCAACCGGACGTCGTTCGGCGGCAGGGTGGGCGTCATGCTCGCGGGCCTGGGTGTAGCGGGCCTCGCCATCACCGCCACCCAGCTGCCGCCGCTGAGCATGGACCCGGAAGAGGAGGAGGAGCTCCGCCGGCAGCAGGCGCAGAGCCAGTCGTCGTCCTCGGGCGACTCGGGCGGGGGCGGCGATTCCGGTGGCGGCGGGACGGACGACTGGGACGCGGGCTGGAGCGACGGCGAGGACGCCTGGAGCGACGACGACTTCGGCTGAGCCGGCCGCGTCGGCACCACCGGAAGCCGTAGGAGCGGCGGTAGCAGTACGGAACACGGAACACCGAGGAGAGGAGCGCCCATGGCA
This sequence comes from Streptomyces sp. NPDC057486, assembly GCF_042802415.1. Lineage (NCBI taxonomy): Bacteria > Bacillati > Actinomycetota > Actinomycetes > Kitasatosporales > Streptomycetaceae > Streptomyces > Streptomyces sp. NPDC057486. The sequence goes on from NZ_JBHVEE010000013.1 coordinate 106,477, forward strand.
CGCTTCTGCGTCTGCGTGTCCCCGACCACGCGGCAGGCCCGGGCCCATGTCGAGGCGATGGGTGCGACCGGGAGCGGCCGGGCATCGATGGATGTCCCCGGGGCCGACCTGGGACTGATCGCGGACGAACCCGGCCGCGCCGACGGCCCGTTCACGGCATCCGGTCTGACAGCGGTGGGCGAGGTCACCCTCCACAACCGCCCGGCCCTGCTGTCCGCGCTGGACGCCGAGGGGACCCCCGTACCCGCCCGCTGCTCCGACGGTGAACTGCTCCTGCACTGCTGGGCGCGGCTCGGCGACGCGGGAGTGGCTCTGGCCGAAGGCATGTTCGTGCTGGCCGTGCTGGACGGCACGGACCTGATCCTGATCCGCGACCACGTGGGTGCCCGGACGCTCTTCTACGCCCGCGCCGAAGGAGCCTGGGCGGCCTCGACCTCGCTGAGGGCGCTGCGGCGCTGGCCCGCGCTCGGCACGTCGATGAATCTGTCCGCGGTTCGTTCCTTCCTCACCTTCGCCTATCTGCCGGGCGAGGAGACGCTCCTGACCGGCGTGCGGGAAGTCCTGCCCGGGCGGGTGCTGCGGCTGGCGAGGGACGGCACCGTCACCGAGACCGTGCACTGGGAGCCCCAGGAGCACATCGCGCAGCCGGTGCCGCAGGATCCGACGGAGCATGTCCAGGCCCTGCGGGCGCTCCTGGAACAGGCGACGGCCGAGAGGCTCCCGCAGGCGGAGCCGGCTGCGGTCCTTCTCTCCGGCGGGATCGACAGCTCCCTCGTCACCGCTCTGGCGACGAAGCTCCACAGCCATCCGGTGCACACGTACTCGATCAGCTTCGGCGACGAACTCCCCAACGAGCTGGGCTACTCGGGCCTCGTGGCCGCCCACTGCCATACCCGCCACCGGGTCCTGAACGTGTCGGGGAAGACGGTGGCCTCACGGCTCGCGGAGGCGGCTGCGCTCCTGGACAGCCCGGTGGGCGATCCGTTGACGGTCCCGAACCTGTTGCTCGCGGAGGCCGTGGCCGCGGACGGCGCGTCGGTGGTGCTCAACGGCGAGGGCGGCGACCCCGTGTTCGGCGGCCCGAAGAACCTCCCGATGCTCGTGCAGGAGATGCACCGTGAACCGGGGGCACCCTGGGACGAGGACCGGGCGACGGCGTATCTGCGCTCGTACCGCAAGTGCTGGACGGACCTCCCGACGCTACTGACTCCGCAGACGCTGGACGCGCTTCGGGACGCCCCGCGCCCCCAGCGGTTCGTGGAGCCGTATCTGGCACCGGGCGCCGACAGCCCGCACCGCATGGGCCACCTCCTCAATCAGCTCCTGCACTGCAATCTGCGGACCAAGGGCGCGCACCACATCCTGACAAAGGTGGAGCGCCTGACGGCGTCGCAGGGCATCGAGGGCCGGGCACCGCTCTTCGACCGCCGGGTCGTCGACCACGCGTTCGCGACGCCGCCCACGTACAAACTCCGTGGCTCCGCGGAGAAGTGGATCCTCAAGGAGGCCGTACGCGACCTCCTCCCCGACACGGTCGTCGACCGCCCGAAGAGCGGGATGCGGGTGCCGGTGCAGCAGTGGCTGACAGGGCCGCTGCGCGACCTCGGGAACGATCTGCTGCTGAGCCGGCAGTCGGCCCACCGGGGCCTGTTCCGCCCCGACACGATCCGCGCCTGGATGAAGGGCGAGGGCACGCTCCTGCCCCGTCACGGCGGCAAGCTGTGGCTGGTGCTGACACTGGAACTGTGGCTGCGGGCGTACGCGTTGTGAGGAACGAGCAGCAGGAAGCGACGAGCGGGAAGCAACGATGAACAGTGAACTCACCGACCCTCGCACGGGACGCCCCCGCGGCACGTCGCCCGTCTCCCGCGAGCCCGAGGTGGCTGCGGCCGTGGCGGCCGCCCGTACGGCGCTCGGCGCATGGAGCGCCCTGACCCCGAAGGACCGGGCGCGACGCCTGGACCGGCTGGCGACGCTGATCGAGGACAGTGCGGCGGAGTACGCGGCTCGTGAGCGGGCCGGCACGGGCAAGCCCGATGCGGAGACGGCGGGCGAGATCGAGCAGGTGGCCGATCTGTTCCGCTTCTTCGCGACGGCGGCACGGACCCGGACAGCCCCGGCGGCAGGCCGGTTGGTGACCGGTCACGAGAGCTGGGTGCGCTGGGAGCCGATGGGCGTGGTCGGGGTGATCGTCCCCTGGAACTATCCGCTGATGATGGCGGCCTGGCGCTGCGCCCCGGCACTCGCCGCGGGCAACACGGTGGTGGTGAAGCCGGCGGAGACCACTCCGGACACGCTGGAACTGTTGGCGGAGCACGCCGCACGGACCCTGGGCGAGGGCGTGCTCCAGTCGCTTCCGGGAGACCGGCGGACGGGTCGGCTGCTGGTCGAGTCCCCGGTGGACATGGTCGCGTTCACGGGCAGCGGGCGGGCGGGCCTGGATGTGGCGGCGCGGGCGGGGACGCGCCGGATCAGCCTGGAGCTGGGCGGCAACGCCCCGGCCGTGGTTCTCCCGGACGCCCCGGCGGACACGTATGCGTCGCTCGCGGAGGCGGCCACGTACAACGCGGGTCAGAGCTGCGCGGCGCCGGCCCGCGTCATCACGCTCACGGAGAACTACGAGGAGGCGGTGACCCGCCTGGCGGAGGCGATGGGGGCCCGCCTGGCAGGCCGTGACTTCGGCCCGCTCAACAACCCGGACCAGGTGGCGCGTTACGACTCACTGGTCGCCTCCTCGTCCGCGAAACGGCAACTGGCGGCGGGCCTCGCCGTCCCGCCCGGCGAGGAGCACGGCCACTGGCGCGCGGCCCTGCTCCTGGCAGATCTCCCGCACGACGACCCGACGGTCACCGAGGAAGTCTTCGGACCGCTCCTCACGGTCCAGCACGCGGACACCGTGGAGGCGGCCATCAGCCTGGCAAACGGTGTCCCCCAGGCTCTGGCGGCCAGTGTCTGGACGACCGATCTCGGTACGGGGCTCGATCTCGCGGCCCGCCTCGACGCGGGCGAGGCCTGGCTCAACTGCCATCTGGTGCAGACGGCGGAGCTCCCGCACGGCGGGCGTGGCGCGTCCGGCCACGGCACGGACCTGAGCACGCTGGCACTCCAGGAGTACCAACGACCCAAGACGGTGACGGTGCGGCTGATGCCCGGCCTGCGCGAGAGCTGAGGCAGACGGCCACCGGACGACCTCGATTTCCTGCCCGAGGTCCTCCGGATATCGGGCGCCGCTCTCCGGAACATGTGGTGACGGTCCGTTTCGCGGGTGCCTGTCTGTGATTACTTTGTCCGGATTTCGGTCAGCCGGGCCCGGTCAATGTTGTCAAACCGAGAGCCTTTAGTTGTGGTTTACAGCCCGTGCGTACTTAATAGTTGGCTCCATTGAGCTCGGGTCAATGGGTCACGCACTATGAGAAGTGCCGACTCACGAACACACTCGAGGCGCTGAAACGATCACCGTCAGGGGTGTCGGTGTATCACGCCAGTGCCTTTCTTGCAGTCGCAAGTGGACTCATGAGGGGGAAACTCATGCGTGGTGCCAAGAGCGCCAAGTGGGTCGCGGGAGCGGCCATCATCGCCCTGGCTGCGACCGCCTGTGGTGGTGGCAGCGACAGCGGCAAGGACCAGGGGGGCGACAGCGCCAACGGCGCTGTCAACGCCAACGGCATCTTCTCCATCGAGGTCGGTGAGCCGCAGAACCCGCTGCAGCCGGCGAACACGATGGAGTCGAACGGCAGCATCGTCACCGACGCGATCTTCTCGCAACTGGTCGACTACGACCCCTCCGGCAAGCTCGTGATGGTCAACGCGGAGTCTGTCGACACCAAGGACAGCAAGCTCTGGACGGTCAAGCTCAAGAA